>SOJW01000006.1 GCA_004375895.1 Candidatus Stahliibacteriota bacterium | reverse complement strand
TACGCCATGACCCAGAACAACCTGGGCAACGCATACTGTGATATTGCAGGGGTCAGCGAGGGCAAGGAGAAGCGTGAGTATCTTGACAAGGCGGTGAAGGCGTATGGGGCCGCGCTCCAGGTCTACACCCGCAAGGAGTTCCCTTCAGACTACGCCACCACCCAGAACAACCTGGGCACAGCGTATGTCGAAATTCTACGTATCTGTAGACCTGCGGAGAGGAGGCACAATTACGAAAAGGCGCGTAATGCGTTTGAGGCTGCCGGAGCGGTGTGGACGGAGGAACATTTTCCCAGTGATTATAAAATGCTCATGAATAACATCGCCATACTTGAAAGGGATTGGAAGAGGCTGCAGGAAGAGAAGTAAGGCTAACCTAGCTTGACAACCTCCGCGGGCGGGGTAAGCTTTCCCTTATAAAATTTGAATCGAAAACCGGCGCCAGGAGGAGTATGTGGTTTTAGCGTACTTGCTTTCAGTAATCTTCACCCAGCCCGTGGTTACAATGGAGGCCGAAGCGATCCAGCCTGTAGCACTTCGACCCGTGGCGAACCTTAAGGCAAAAGACACACCCAATGACGCCGGGCAAAGCATCGATCTCTCATGGGAACTCTCCCCTGACTCGGCACGCGTAAAGCGATATGAGGTCTACCGGGCCGAGTCGGCAAAAGGGCCGTTCGAGAAGATAGTCGAGTTCCTCGTCCCCACCACCGCATACACTGACGCCGACACCCTGCTCCGCAACAAAAAGGACTACTACTACCGTGTGGATGTTGTGGGGGAGCTGGAAAGTCGCGCTTCCTCCGAGATTGCGGGCCCGGTTCAGGCAAAGCCGGAGTGGTTCAACACCAATCGCATACCGGTGCTGGTGTTTGCTGTCGTTTACGGGCTGCTGCTTATTCTTTATATCGAGTTCGCCAAGCGCGACCGCGAGATGTTCGTCCGCCGGATAGCCGGTCTGGACGCCATAGACGAGGCGGTGGGACGCTCAACCGAGATGGGCAAGCCCATCCTCTTTAGCTTCGGGATAGGATACCTCACCGATGTTGCCACCCTTGCCGCTTTATCCATCCTGCGCCGAGTCGCCAGACGCGCGGCAGAGTATGAGACGAGGATACTGGTTCCGAACTACGACCCGATCGTTATGACCGCTGCACAGGAAACGGTCAAGCAGGCCTTTTCTGAGGCAGGGCGACCCGATCTATACCAGGAGGGTGACATCACCTTTCTTACCGCGGATCAGTTCGGTTACGCGGCAGGTGTTAACGGCATCATGCTTCGCGAGAAGCCGGGCACCGTGTTCCTGCAGGGTGTTTTTTACGCCGAGGCGCTTATCCTTGCCGAGACCGCGCACTCGGTTGGTGCCATCCAGATAGCCGGAACCAACATGGCCACCCAGCTTCCCTTCTTTATTGCTGCCTGCGACTACACCCTGATAGGCGAAGAACTCTTCGCCGCCTCGGCATACCTTGACCGCGACCCGCAGCTTCTTGGCTCCTTAAAAAGTGAAGACATAGCAAAGCTCATCACCGTTGGGTTGATAGTGGTAGTCTCAGTTGTGGGAACCATCGGTGCTGTATTGACCTCCGTCTCCGGGGAAAGCGGTATTCTTCGCTCCCTGACCGAGTTCTTTAACAGCGGGTTCGAGAGGCTCGTAAGCTTCCTCACCACATCCTGAGATAAGGCATGAAACGTACACTGCCCCTTATCATAACCTTCATTGCAGGGGTGTTCGTGGTCGTTACCTTCTTTATCCCCCGCGAGCCCTTCGGAAGCCTTGAGCAGCGAATGCTCGTATGGTACTCGATCCTTGGAGGCTTTACCCTTCTTCTGGGGATAGATAGCCTTATCAAACACCACACCCGCAAGGTAGCACGCAGGGAGAAGGACTGGTTTTACAGCCTTGTTACCCTTTTCGGGCTTTTCGGAACCCTTGCCGCAGGCATCGTCACCTGGGCCAAATACGGCACCCCACTTGAGCTTGCCTCGCTGAATGAAGTGGGCGGCTTCTTCTGGGTCTACAAGTGGATAATGGTTCCGCTTCAGGGAACGATGTTTGCGCTTCTGGCCTTCTTTATCGCATCTGCCGCCTACCGTGCCTTCCGCGCCAGGACATTCGACGCCACCCTTCTTTTGATCGCTGCAATCCTTGTGATGATCGGGCGCTTGAGCATGGGTGTGGTCCCTGCGACCCTGATCCTGGCGGTTCTTCTGGTTGCAGCCGGCATCCACAGGCTGCTTATAAGAAAGCCGGTGTTCGGAGCCGTTCTTGCTGCCCTCGGAGTGGGCCTGGGCGTTTTGGTTCTTGCATTCCCGCAGGATGCCATTCGGCTCGCGCCCCAGGTTCAGGAATGGCTCATGTCGGTGCCACAGACCGCGGCACGCAGAGGCATACTTATCGGCGTGACTCTAGGTACAATCGCTATGTCCATTCGCATCATACTGGGCATCGAACGAACCTACATCTCTTCGACCTAGGAGGTGAAGTGAAGTTCCTGAAGTGGCTAACCAATATTGACCGCCGGATCATCTTCCTTCTTATGATCGGAGCGGTGCTTGTGCCCATGCTTTTTACCATACCTATCCCCTTTGAGGTCGGAGAACCTGTCCAAAAGGCCTTCAACGCCATCGATACCCTGAAACCTGGTTCTGTTATCATGTTCTCGGTGGATTACGATGCAACCAGCTACCCTGAGTGCCAGCCCATGATCGTGGCGATAACCAATCATGCCTTCCGCAAGGACCTGCGGATAATCCTCTTAGGCCACATCCCCACCGGATTGCCCCTTGGCCAGGAGGCCGTGGAACGCGGCGCTGCGGAGTACAATCAAAACCATGAAGCAGAGTATCAACAGGCGGTGAAACACGCCGGTGAGGAGCTCGATAAGTATACTGCCGGATACCAGGAGGCATTAAAAACTGCCGCAGCCGAGTTCGATCAAGAGTATACCCTCCGGCACCAGGAAACCCTGAACAGCCTCGTCTTCCATTACCTCGAGGAGGTGGACAGTGCCGCCATCAAGTTCCAGAAACATACCTTTGAGTATTGGAAAGCGGTGCAGTATGCTGGTGAGGATTTCAACAGGCATGCAGCCGAGTACCAGAAGGGATTAAAAGGCGACGTCCGCGAGCAGAATCCAGGGTATGTGCAGATCCTGGAACGCGCCGCCGCCGAGTACGATAAGCACATCACCGAATACCAGGAGGCCCTGGAGCACGCCGCTGATCAGTGTCTTAAACGATATGGAATTGACTTCGTCAACCTCGGCTACCGTCCCGGTATGGTGCCGATAATAGTAGGAATGGGACGTGAGATACGAGACTTCTACCGACAGGATTACCAGAACATCAATGTTGACTCTCTCCCTATGATGGTCGGTGTTCATAACTACGATGATGTCGCGATCCTGGCGAGTTTTGCTCATGGAATCCAGGTCGAGACCTGGATCGCTTTCGCCGGCGCCCGTTTCGGCCAGCAGATCATAGGAGGAGTGACCGGTGTGGTGGCTCCTGATCTCTATCCCTACCTTCAGTCTGGTCAGCTTGCAGGGTTTCTCGGTGGACTGAAGGGCGCAAGCGAGTACGAGTCCCTCATAGAAAAGAAGGGCCTGGCAACCCGCGGGATGCCTGCACAGTCAACGGCACACATACTTGTCATCATCCTCATCGTCATAGGCAGCATCGCCGAGTTCGCTATGGACCTTGCGGAGAGGAGGAGGAGGAGATGAACTTCTCCACAATCCTCGGCATCTGGATCGCGGCCACGCTCACTATCGCCATCCTCTCCTTCCTCTACCGTGACAATCCCTTATACAAGTTCGCAGAACACCTCTACGTTGGGGTCTCGGTGGCCTACTGGGTGATTTACGCCGCCAAGTTTACCATGGAGCAGATGGTGGTGAACGTCTTTGCCGATAACTGGCAGGCCTTTCTTGAGACCGGTTCCGCTACCGCGTTCTTGGAGGCCTGGATACTGGTGATACCCACCGCCCTGGGATTCCTCATGCTTACCCGCTGGTTCGGTCCTCGGGTAGGATGGCTATCCCGCTGGCCCATCGCCTTCACCATCGGGCGCGGTGCAGGGCTGGGTATCACCGGAAGCATCCAGGGTATCCTCCTGCCCCAGGTTCAGGCCACCTTCCTTCCACTCTGGACCCCTGATCTCTGGCAGGTTGTAGCCAATCTCCTGCTCTTTATTGGGGTGATCTCAACCATCATCTACTTCTACTTCTCACGTCCTCACAAAGGTCTCCTCGGCGGGGTGTCAAGAGTGGGAATCACCTTCATCATGGTCTCGTTCGGTGCCGCGTTCGGCTACACGGTGATGTCTCGTGTCTCGCTTCTTATCGGCAGGCTCTACTTCCTGGTCTACGACTGGATCGTCGGCACGGTGGATTTCTTTAAAGCACTCTTATGAGCGCCCGTATCCTCTGTCTATTCTCCGGCGGGCTTGACAGCCTGCTGACGGCGCGCCTGCTCAAGGAGACAGACGCGGAGGTCGAAGCGCTTCACTTCATCACCCCGTTTACCGGCAGTGCGGAGAGGCTGCGAGGAGAAAGCTATCTTGAGGAGTGGGGCATCAATCTGCGGCGTATAAGGATATCTCTACAGGAGTTTCGCCCCCTTCTTGAGAAACCGCCTCACGGCTTTGGCCGCGCCCTTAACCCGTGCATAGACTGCAAGATACTTTTCCTGCGCAAAGCCTGTGAGATCGCTGATGCCGAAGGCTTTGATGCCATAGCCACGGGAGAGGTGCTGGGCGAGCGGCCAATGAGCCAGAACCGGCAGTCCCTTGACGTGATAGAACGTGCTGCAGGACTGAAGGGCAGACTTCTTCGACCTCTGTCAGCGAAACTGCTTCCCGAAACCGAGGTGGAGAAGCAAGGTTTAATAGACCGGGAAAAACTTCTCGACATCCAGGGACGGAGCCGAAAACCCCAGTTCGAGCTTGCCGAGCGATGGGGGATAACCGAGTTCGCTACGCCTGCCGGAGGCTGTCTTCTTACCGAACCCCAGTACTCAAACAAGTTGAGAGACTTACTTAATCATCTTAAAGAGGCGACCGATGAAACGGTTGCTCTATTGAAGACAGGCAGGCACTTCCGCTATCCCGATGGCTCCAAGTTGATAGTGGGACGGGATAAGGAAGAAAACGAGGAGCTCCTGCAGCACGGCGGCGAAGGACGCATCTTTTTAGAGGTACGCGGGGTTGGCAGCCCAATAGGATTACTCTTCGCCGAGTGGAACCGGTTTAAAGCGGGGTCCCCGCAAGAAAACGAAGTCCTCTTGTGGGGTGCAAAGATAGTTGCCAGATACTCGGACGCCAAAAAAGAACCTCAAGTTACCGTCACCTGGTGGGATAAAGAAGGTGCCGAGCAAACCCTGTTCGTGGCTCCTGCGAAAGACTCCGAGCTGGAAGGCTGGCGGCTTTGAATCTACTGCGGCGCTTAAGCGGGGTATCGCTCTCGCTTTCTTGTGTTTGCGATTTGGGAATGCGGAGCGTGGTGTGTTACGGGTGGTGTTACGGGTACGGGGGGTGTTACGGGTGTTACGGGCGGTCGACAAACTCAAACTCAAGTGGAGAATAGGGCTGCCATGATGCAGGAAAGCTCTTTGCGTAAGGATCTGCCGCCCAGGTTTACGGTGAGCCAGCGTTCGGCGGTGAATCCGGGGAGGATACTGGCGCTGGGCTACATAGCAATGATAGCGGTGGGCACCGGGCTGCTCTCACTTCCCTTTGCCTCGCACGGCTGCTCGGTTATCGATGCGCTCTTCACCGCCTCATCGGCTACCTGTGTAACCGGACTCATCGTAAAGGTAACCCCGCACGACTTCACCCTGTTCGGACAGATTGTGATTCTTATCTTGATCCAGATCGGCGGCCTGGGCTACATGACGCTCTCATCGGCTTTCTTCTTCCTTCTCGGCCGCAAGACATCCCTCAGGCAGCGCATGCTCATGAAGGAATCCATCAACTTCCTCAACTACCGTAACCTGAGCCGCTTCGCGTTCACCATCTTCAAGGTGACCATCATAGTGGAGAGTATAGGTGCGCTGATCCTGGCTGGATGGTTCCGCTTCATGCACGGGATGGGCTGGGGTCAATCTATCTACCACGGGGTGTTCCATGCGGTCTCGGCGTTCTGCAACGCCGGGTTCTCGACCTTCCCGGACAACCTGGCCCGGTTCTCGCAAGACCCTGTGGTCGGGCTGCTTATACCCGCCCTGTTCATAACGGGCGGTGTCGGATTCATCGTTATAAGCGACGTAGCCAGACGCGTCAGGCGCGAAACCCTGCGGTTGGCCACCCATACCCGTCTGGTTCTTACAGTCACCGCTACCCTTATCATAGCCGGCACCCTTTTTGTGCTCATAAGTGAGTGGAACGGGGCGCTCGGTTCTTACCCGCTTCATGTAAAGTTACTTAACGCTTTCTTTACCGCGGTCACCCCACGAACCGCAGGGTTCAATCTTGTAAGTATCAGGGGGCTGCGCACCTACACTCTCCTGGTATTGATGTTATTTATGTTTATTGGCGCCTCGCCCGGTGGCACGGGTGGAGGGATCAAAACCACATCCTTCGCGCTCGCGTTTACAGAGATAGGCCGGGTGCTGCGTCGCCGCAGAGAGGTGGTGATGCTGCGCAGAACCATCAAGTCCGATCAGGTTCACCGCGCGACATCACTCGTCATACTCGGAGGATTTGTGGTCTTGACTTCTACTCTTCTGCTCGTAATATTCAAGCGTGGAGATGATGTGATGCGTTGTGCGTTCGAGGCGTTCTCGGCGTTCGGAACGGTTGGAATCTCGACGGGTTCAGCCGAATCACCATACCTCTCGTTTGCTGCCGATCTCGGGGTATGGGGCAAGTTGGTCTTGATCCTGACCATGTTCTTCGGCAGGATAGGAACCCTGACCATAGGTTCTGCGCTCATGAAAGGCGCCAGAGCATCACGTATACGTCCTGCTCAAACCAACATAGTGGTGGGTTAGATGCCTAGGATATTCGCAGTTATCGGTCTTGGCACTTTCGGCTCGGCGGTGGCCTTAGAGCTTGCAAGACGCGGCTACGAGGTCTTTGCCTGCGATCGTGACCCGGACAAGATAGAAGAACTCGGCTCGGAGCTCGCCAACGCCGTGGAACTGGACGCCACCGATGAGAAGTCCCTGCGTGATGCAGGTCTGGATGAGGTGGATACCGCGCTCGTAAGCTTCGGCGACTCAATCGCGGACAGCCTTTTGGTGACCATGCTGCTTAAGGGGCTCGGGGTAAAAGAGGTGGTGGTCAAGGTCACCGATGAGCGCCATGCCAGGCTTGTGAAACGCATAGGTGCCGATCGCGTTATCTTCCCGGAAAGGGACATGGCGATACGTCTGGTAGAGAACCTTCTCTCCCCCCACATCTTCGAGTTCATCGAGCTGTCTGAAGAATACAGCGTGGTGGAGATAGCAGCGCCAAAGAAGATGATCGGCCGCAAACTCCTGGACCTACACCTGCGCAAACGCTTCGGGGTGAACGTGATAGCAATCCGCAGCAAAGTCCCGGTCGTCAACAAAAAGGGCCTCCCTGACATTGAAGAGAAGGTAAACATCGCTCCCGGCGGAGAGGACGAGATTCGAGAGGGCGATACCCTGGTCATTCTGGGTCGGGATCAAGACATCGAACGGGCTAAAAAGCTGTAAGGGAAAATAATGAATGACAACGATCAGCAAGAACAGTTTAAGGAACTGCGTGAGAAGGCGGAGTTTTACATCCTTAATCAGAAATACTCCGAGGCCGTAAAGATCCTCAAGCAAGCAATAGCCACCGATGACGAAGACCCACACGCGCACTACCTTTACGGTCTGGCCCTGGAAGGTTCAAACGAACAGGAAGAGGCCAAGAAACACTTCCGCCGGGTTCTTGAACTTGATCCCGAGCATACCGAGGCACGAGCGCACCTCGACCGCCTGATCGGCGAGTAGGTTGGCCCTGCTAAACGCAGGGCGTAGACTAAAAACACAAGCAGGTATGGATTTCAGATTGAAAAAAGTTTCCGTGATCCTCATGCAACCATCCCGAATGGGATCTGATCGGAGGTGGCGATGACAGTCCGGAGACCTACGTGGGGCAACCAGTTCTATCCGACCGACCCTGACGAGGCACGTGGGATGTGGGAGGGGTTCTTTAAACGCTGCGAGTCTTCCCGGATAGAGGATACGATACGTGCGATCCAGGTCCCCCATGCAGGATGGGTGTACTCGGGCCAGGCCGCGGCCGAAGCGTATAACCAGTTGAGAGATCGTGAGCTTAACACCGTCGTTATGATAGGTCCCCAGCACCACGTACCAGTGCGGCACATGCAGGTCTTCCCGGAAGGGATATGGGAATCGCCCATTGGGAATCTTGAGGTTGATGCCAGGCTAGCCTCTGAATTCCTTGAGTTCGACGAAGCGTTCCAGGCGGATATACCTGCCCACGCGGCCGAACATTCGCTTGAGGTTCAAATCCCACCACTTGCCATGGCGTCACCCGAAACAAAGATTGTGCCCATACTTACGGCACCATACCAACCGAAACATCCGCGTATCCTGGCCGATGCCCTGGGAGAGATAGTCGGGACCCAGTCAGATGTATTGGTCCTTATCTCCACAGACCTTTACCACGGCGAATCTTATGAGGCATGTAAGACTACCGATAGTCGAACTATAGAGCTGGTGCAAGCGATGGATGCGAAGGGATTGGAATCTGCTTTGGCAAATGGCAGCGCCGCCGCCTGCGGGGGAGACGGGCTTACCGCGCTTCTCTACGCGGCCCAAAAGCTTGGGATTAAGAAAGCCCACCTCCTGGCCGCCTGCAACTCCAATGATATAACCGGCCAGCGCGGCGGCTACGTGGTCGGCTACTCGGCCTTCGCATTCGTATGAGACCGGATACGGTGCGGTTCCACTCTATATTCTCCCCATTGATGGGGGACGAAGTGCCACCGTCTGGTAGAAAAAGAGGGGGTGAAACAGTGATGCGATATAAGTTTCCCTCTGATGAGGTCTAACGATGGAATTGGAAGATGAACTTACTACCGAGGAGCGTGCCGAACTCCTCCGTATAGCCAGAAAGGCCATAAAGGAGAAGCTCGAGGGAAGAACCTGGAACCCGGAGGAACCTCTTACAGAACGTCTGGCCAGGGTGCAGGGCGCGTTCGTTACCCTGCACGAGGAGGGCCAGCTGCGCGGATGCATAGGCTACATCTGCGGGCTGAAGCCTTTGTATCTTACGATTGCGGAGATGGCTCGCGCCGCGGCGTTTTCAGACCCCAGGTTCATGCCATTAGAGCCGCAGGAGTTTGATAAAATAGACATCGAAATCACCGTCCTCTCGCCATTGCAAAGGATAGATGACCCGGAGAGGGTGGAGGTCGGCAAGCACGGGCTGGTTGTTCGCCAAGGTCCTTATCAGGGTGTGCTACTCCCCCAGGTTCCGGTGGAGCAGGGCTGGGACCGCGAGACCTTTCTTTCCCACACCTGCCTCAAGGCCGGTCTGCCGCGTGACTGCTGGAAGGAGGCGGGCACCGAACTCTTCACCTTCACCGGCGAGGTGTTCGGGGAGAAGTCTCACCCCACTCATCCGCTCCGCGGCTGAGCGGGGACCCCGATTACCAATCTGGTAACAGCAACTCCCAATCCATTTTGCTGGTGGTTCGAGCATCGAGTTCAACGAATCGGTAACGGAGAAGATTCCGGAGATCGAGAAAGAACTCCGCGCCGCCGGGTTGATAAAGTAGTTATCCACCCTCCCCCTACCCCCTACCCTATGAGCGCATAAAGCACTCAAGGGGCACGCTGTCCCGTCAAGGGAGGGGTAATTTTATATGGATCGCGTTTCCTTTTTATTACCTCCCCCTTGATGGGGGAGGATAAAGGAGGGGGTGAAAACAATCACCCTCCCCCTACCCGACGGCCCCAGCCTGTGGGATTAGCAAGGCACGCTGTCCCGTTAGGAGAGGAGTGAAGTTTTTTTGCTGCGTAGCCGCGCGGGGACCCCGAAGATAAGTATGATGTGGCACAGGCTCTCCAGCCTGTGCGCAATTAATGAACAGACTGGAGAGTCTGTTCCACACTCGTGCAGCAGCTCGATGGCAACTCTCACTTCAACACCTCTAGTTGGTATACGCCCTCCTTCACCTTGAACAAGGCAACCTCCGGCCTTGCCTTGGAGGGAATGAGATCGATGAACTCCGATGCGTCCAGGTACCAGTGGAAGTGGGGTTTGTCAGGCCCGCGGCATTTGCATGAAACTTTGTGGATACGCACCTGGAACTCCTTTCTCTTCACGTGAAGTGTAAACTTCTCACCCGGCGGAGGAAAGAGCTTCAGACTGCCCTTGAGGATCATTATGAAGCCTGCCTTGATCTCAGTTGCAGAAAGCCTGCGCGTGTATACCGGCGGGGACATTACAGCATACCTCTTATCTTATCCAAGACACCTTCAATATTCTCTAGAACCTCGGTGTTCCAGAATCTCAAAACCTTAAATCCTTGTGATCGGAGGTATTCATCCCTTGATGTATCGGTTCTAGACTCTGAATGCTGCCCGCCATCAATCTCTACCACCAATCTAGATTCGAGACACACGAAGTCAACGATATAATTGTCTATCGGATATTGACGTCTGAATTTCACCCCAAGTTGTTTATTCTTTAGGTACTTCCATAGCTTGCGTTCTGCTTGGGTCATATTCTTACGAAGCCCTTTAGCAAGTGGATAGAGTCTATTACGCATGACTCACCCTCCCCTTAATCCCCTACCCTATGAGCGCATAAAGCACTCAAGGGGCACGCTGTCCCGTCAAGGGAGGGGTAATTTAGGATAAACACCTCGTTCCTATTCCACCTCCCCCTTGATGGGGGAGGGTAGGGGTGAGAATACAACTACCTATGTCCGTCCTCCGGTAAGATTCTGTGCTACAGCCCTTCCTACCACTCCTGCGATCCTTTTTGCCTCCGGCAAAAAGGGAGCATCTTTATAACCCGTACTTCTCCTTGCGGATCACGAAGGCGCGGCGGCCGCCCTCGAGAATCTTCTCCACCGTCTCCTTGATCTGGGGCGAATCGATGTAGCCGTAGCGGTCCTCATGCAAATATCCGTGATCCACGTCCGCCTCAAGCGCTAAGATCTGTGATGCATCGCCCAGCACCGGTATGTTCGCGTTATGGGTAACCATCAGGAACTGCCGCTTATCCATCTGGTCGCGTAACCGGTCGGCGATCTCCTCCACAATGAAGGCGTTGTCCAGATCCTCCTCAGGCTGATCAACGATCAAAGGATAGGGAGATTCCAAAAGAAGGATGCCCAGGATGGCGGTGCACCGCTGGCCGTCGGAAAGGTGTGAAACGTCGCGGTAGTTCGGGTCTTTGTCGGTGCCGAGATTGAGCTTTATTACGACCTCAGGTGGGATGGAAACCATCTCCATGCGGCAGAGTATCTCCTCGTCAAAGGATGGAACCAGCTCCTCAGGCGAGAGCACAAGGAGCTCGGCCACTCCGTCGCGATCGCCTGAACGTGAGCGTCTGGCAAGCTCTGCAAAGCTGAACCGTTCGTCAGAGACAATACGAAGGGCATCCTCTTTGTTTAAGCCAGGCATGAAATGCCGCAGCTCCCCGGCCACGCGCTGCGGATCGCCCCTGGCCACAAGCCCCACGTGTATCTTCCCGCCTAGCTCGGAGTTCCATCCGTCAGCTCGCCCTTTGAGCATCTCGAACCGCGAAGCCCGCAGCTCCTGCACCTGACCGAGCAAAGCCCTGCGCTCGTCGCGCCGCATGGAAACCTTTGAGGCCACCGCGTCGCGCTCGGCCTTGCGCTCGCGAAGACGCATAACCTCCTTCTCAAGTGTGATGTATTCGTTTACGTCCACGCCTGGGAAACGCTCCTGCAAACTGCGCAGGCTCTCCTGGAACCGCTCCTCACCCTCGGCATAGAGCTTTTGCCACTGCTCGTGGAAACCGCGGTGCTTTCCTTCGGTTCCTTGCAGGTTCTCCACCAGCCCTTGCACGCTGCGCTCGAAGTCCCCCACGAACTCGACTAACGAACTCGTGTATTCGTCGAGAAGTTGGGGATTAAGCGGGGCCTTTTCTTCCTCCTGCAAGGATTTGAGCCTTGCCGAGGTCTCGCTGATGAGTCCGGCAAGCATCTTCTTGATATCTGCAAGCACCCCCTCGCCGCGCTCAAAGACGTGGGCTTCCTGCTCGAAGCCTCGTTTTTCATCGATCTTTGAAGGCATATCCATCTCAAGGAACCGGGAGAGCTTCTCCTCTGCCGCAGATAACTTGCCGAGCTCTGCGTCACGCCTGGAGAGCTCCTCGGCCAGAGCGGCTATCTCCTGGTTTTGCTCCTCAAGCTTATCGATCAGAAGTCTCTCCTGCGCCTCAAGTGCAACAAGGTCCTTCTCGCACAGACGCTCAAGCAGGTTAACCTGAAAATCCTGCTGTTTGGATATCTCGTATATCTCCTTATTTCCGAAGATCTCGGCCCGGAATATATCCTTGGGATTTACCTTTAGTTTCTCGCCTGTCTGTGCGTCGCGCACCACCGGATCGAAGGGGTAGATGCGCTCTATCAGGTAACGCTTTGGTCTGGGTTCGTGTGATTCGACCATAAGCGAGATCTTGGAGCCGGGCAGGAATACATCGCGCATGATCTGCTCGTGGTTCTCACGGTTCCGGTCTGTTTTGGGTGGTTCATCCAGGGCGTAGCGCAGGGTCTCGATGACGGTGGTCTTGCCTGTGCCGCGTCCTCCGATCATGGCGTTGAAGCCGGGGTTAAAGTGAATCGCCAGCCCGTCCAGGAAGCCCCCTTCCCAGCGAGCTCCCAGAAGACGCGAGTAGAAGCGCTTCTCGATCTCGTGAGGGAAACGCACCTTGGCCTTGGAGTCAAGAAGCGCGATTCTCAGACCCTCCAGGTTGTGCGCGCCGAGTTTTATTGAGACACGCTTCGTTCCCACATCTTCAGGTCTTGAGGCGAAGGAACCGGCAAGGCGCGCCAAAGGTAGCCTGCGCTCGAAACCCTTGCGCCTGCCGGAGAGCACAGCTTCGTCTTCGGGAGCCAACTCCTGCGGGCCGCGAGCAAGAATCACCCCCCACACCCATGGATCGGAGACCACCGCCGGGTGCTCCTTAATGGCAGCGTTGTGGATAACTAGCACCATACCGTTGGCGGATCGCACTCGCGCAACCACCTCGCGCGGCGAGAGTGCCACCTGCACCGGCTTGTTGCTGCGGTAGAAACGTGCATTACCGGGAAGGCCAAGATCGGTTAGGAACTTGTCTATCTCCTTTTGGGGATGCCCAGGCTCAAAGAGAGCCACTAAATCCAACCCCTCCTCAAGCAACAAACGTATCCCCGGATAGACACTCACCTCACGCTCGCGGGCTTTCTTCCCAAGTTCGTCAAGCCAGATTCCTCGTTCATCAAGCCCCAGGTTGTAGTCCGCCGTTCCCAGGAGTCGTACATCCTTATCCAGTGCGGCGGTTATGATTCTATCTATAATCTCTTCACGCGCCTTTGCAGATGTCGGGTCGAAATCCTGTGGCGTCTTGTAGTCGGGTGAAGCCGGGGTCTTTACAGCAAGGTCCGCCCAGCATGAATTAGCCCCGTTGGACCTTACCAGAATTTCCTCGAACACCATTGATCCTCCTTAAGCTTTCAGGAGATTTTACCGCAACGCGGGGGTTAGTCAAGGCAACTAGTCCGTCAGAATGTTCCATGCATTCCTCCATAGTGCAAATTACCCGACTTGACAGTGCAAACAGTTTGAGTAAAGTTGACGACGAATGTCTTATCCTGGGAGAAAAAGATGTCATTCTGGCTGGTGATTTTTCTCGCAAGCGCCACCGTCTACGAACGCGAAGTGGTTGTATCGAATCCTGCGGAGAGCCTGCAGACCGACGTTCAGGTAATGCTCACGCTGGATACTCGATCTTTGATCGAAGCGGGCAAGCTTGACTTGGAAGGAAATGCCCTACGATTCTTCCGTAGAGTTCAACCCTTATCCTATTGGGTGGCAGATGGCATTCATACATGTTCAACCAGGATATGGTTGAGGCTGGATTCTTTGTTCCCAGATGAGAGTAAACTTACTCTTCTGTATTCCTCCTCAACCGATGGGTATGAACCTTCCTTTGATTCGGTGTTTACAAAGGCCGGCTTTGATTCTGCCTGGGTATTCCACTGCGATGAGGGTGAAGGGGATTTCACAGTAACGGCAACCGGTTCCGAAACTTTGATCCTCGAAGGGGTTGATTGGCCGCCGCACGACGGAGGTGGATGGGGAAAGAGGGAAGATCAGCGCTTTTCAACCGGCTCGGCACTCCACTTTGAACCTGGCTCCTTTGCTCAGTGGGATATGCCCGCCGAGGCGTGCAGAGACTCATTTACTATAGCGCTTTGGCTGAGACTGGATACTCTGGACTACCTCACATACTCAAACGCTCTTCGGATAATCGCCGAGCGGCCTGATGTATTTTCACTTTGGCTGCGGCAAGGCAACCTTGGCTTCAGCCTTCAAGGTGCAAGCCACCCAAAAACATGTTACCTGCCTCCCTTCGGCTGGGAGCGCGTGGGAACGCCTGAAATCCCCGCCGGATTCGTCCCTCAGGGTCTGAGTGCCATGGGAGAGAAGCTGCTGTTCTCAGCCTATAGTAAAAATCCACCCCTCTCCCGTGTATGGCGGATCGATCCCTGTAATCTAAACCTCTTAGGATGGTTCGATATGCCGCCTGAGGCAACACATACATCAGGTCTCGCTTATGACTCCACGCGTGGAGTTCTCTGGGCTGCTGACTACGACTCGGACAAACTCTACGCCATAGATGCGGATAGCTCCTTTGCGATCCACAGCGCCGTGACCATAGGAGAGTTCCCCATGGGTGTTGAAAACGTATCCGCCTGCTGCTTTGCTTCCTTCCACGACACCCTGCGGCTGGTGGTTTCCACCTGGGAATCATCCGGACACACATACGTCTTAGACGAACAAGCATCACTCGATAAAGGCGAGGCTGTCGTGCTTGGCAGCTATAAGAATATAGGTTACTCTCAGGGGCTGGCATTCGATGGAGAACACCTGTGGGAATCGGGCCTGGTTCTCACACAGTTGAATCTTGAGCAAGCCGTAGAGAAGGCAGATTACAAAGAAGGACTCATATCTTACTTCTCAGAGCCGCCTTTACCGGAAGACATCACTTTTCTTCACGATACCCTGTGGATGCCTAACGAATACTGGGACAGGGCGTTCTTCCGGTTGGTAGACGACCCAAGAGAAGCCCTGGGCAGATGGATTCATCTGGTTGCCACTTATGACGGTCAATGGCTGCGACTTTATGAGGGCGGGGAGTTGACAGATTCGTCAAGGACGGACTATAGCCTTCCAAGCATAAGCAACGCAACATTCAGGGATTACTCAACCGGCTCAAACCTCTTTATAGGGGGAAATGGGGAAGACAACCGCTCATTCGAAGGAACTATAGACGAGATAGTGATTCTTCCCAGGGTTCTTGATACCAACAAGATCCGCGCCCTCTTTGAGCGCAGAAAGCCTTTGGTCGCCGAAGTGGAAATTCACGTGAGCGAAGAAGAAGATACCATTTCACATAGTGGAGCAATAGGCAAACTCCTTGGCCCATTGGGAATCAAAACTTCCTCCACCACTATTACCCTAGGGGTACCCTATGAAATAAGTATCGGTGTTTATCTTTTCGATGTTTGCGGACGAAGGGTTGCTACCCTACTTACCCCTCAAAAGATTAGGGGTAAGGTTGAGCTGCGCTGGCCTCATAATATACCCGCCGGCGTGTACTACTTGTTTGTGAGCTCCGAGGGTGAGGCCTTCTCGCGAAAGGTGGTACTGTTACGATGAGGCTCTCTCACGAACGTGTTCTGTGTTTCCCACGATTGCTCCTCGACGAGCTGGGGAGCTTTCAGGGATTTCGCTCTGACAACGGCGAGTTAATCGAGAGGATACTTGTAAGTGGAAAAGCGAGCTTCATCGAACGACGCAAGGCGGAAGAAGACCCATCCTTCAAGCAACTCATCCCCTATGTTGTGATGGTCTGGTCTGATAGGCTGCTTTTCTACGTAAGAGGTAAAAAGACAGAAGAAGGCAGATTGAGGTCGCTGGGTTCGGTGGGGGTAGGCGGGCACATAAGCGTAACGGATCACAGCCTTTTTGAGCGTGACATTAGGGAGGTGTTTGCCGCAGGACTCAGGCGTGAGGTAGCCGAGGAGGTGGACGTTCAAACCGAATACTCTGAAAGGGTGGCGGGATTAATAAACGACGACTCCAATCCGGTAGGCAGGGTGCACCTCGGGATTCTTGTAATATGGAAACTGGCTAAACCAAAGGTGGTCAAACGTGAGCGCTCCATCACCTCGCTTGAGTTTCTGACACTTGAGGAGTTACGGAAGCGAAGAGAAACCCTGGAGACGTGGTCGCAGATAGTTATAGATGCTCCTTTCTTCGCATGGCGAAGAAAGATCGCAGATTAATTTTGCAGGGGCATGCCGTGCCCATACATCATTGTTGAATCTCTGGGGTTCTGTGGCGTTAATACACAATCAAAACAGTAAGGGGTAACCGCCCCTGCCTTCTAAATCTGCGACCTTTTTGGCTCTGCCAAAAAGGAGCATGTCTCGGGGTGATTATAATCCTCGAACCTTGACCAGATGCGTGGCGCATGATATGCATGGATCGTAGGCGCGTGCGATCATCTCAAGCTTGAGCTCGATGTTATCGGTATCACCCTCGTCGGTCAGATTCTTTGCAGCCACCCTGATATGGGATTCCATCATATCCAGGAACTGGGCGGTGGGGGTGATGATATCTGTGTGCACGACGCGGCCTTCAGCTATCTCATAGTGATGATAGAGCGTTCCGCGCGGGGCCTCGACAGCAGCTGAACCCGCACCCTTGTCACGGGACGGTGCAACGATTGCGGGATCCTCCTCGTGGGTGAGGAGCTTATCTATGATACGTGGAGCCTCCTCCAGCGCCCACACGGTTTCTATGGCTTGCGCCACGTTGTTGTACATCGGGTTGCGAATCCATGACAGGTTGTAGCAGCGGCGGAAGTGTTCGCCGGCAACGCCGTCAAGACGCTCGCCCAGAAGGTTGAAGCGCGCAAGAGCACCAACGAAGTAGGGCTTGTCCTGAAACCGCGAGCGTTTGGCCATTGAGTGCGGCACCACCCGCTCGTTGGTCAGCTTGCGGTAATCCCAGGCGTTGAACTCCTGGCCGTTGGAGACGAGTATCCTGTCGGCAACCCACCCGTAGCGGTCGTGCTCAGGCTTGGTGCACATGAAGGTCATACCTTCTTCCATGTAGGTGGGCTGACGCAGGTTTCTCAAAATCTCCACCCCGCGTTCGGCGTCAGGGATCAAGGACTCGGCTTCATACTTGAAGCGCAAAAGCTCGCTCTTTGAGGGATAGCGGCCAAAGCCACCGATCACCGGATTCTCACCGTGGATGGAACGTGCAGCGGTAAGCTCCATGAGTCGAACGCCGAAGCGCTTGACTCGCAGCCCAGCCTGAACATCCTCCAGATACTCAGGCGCCATGTGCACCGCCGATGGGTAACCGAGGTAGTCGGGAAGGGCTAAAAGGAAGACGTGCAGCGCGTGGGACTCGATCATCTCGCCGCAGTGCATTAGATCACGCATGAGCCGGACTTTGGGGGGCACTTCTATCTCCAGCGCCTTCTCCATGGCGCGCAGCGCGGCGTAGCGATGCGAAAGGGTACAGATCGCGCAGATTCGACAGGTAAGGCTTACAACCTCTGAAGGAGTGCGGCCCTGCGCAATTGTCTCAAGAAGCCTGGGACCCTCGTGGATGTCAACGGTGACGTTTGAAAGCTTGCCCTCTTTGAAGTCGACCGTGATCCCTCCATGACCTTCAACCCGGGCAAGGGATTCGATCTTTATTCTGTTAAGGCTCATCCCAGCTCCTATCTCTTTTTAGCACGCGATTTGGCCGCGGGTCTCTTAGAGGGAGATTTCTTCTTTGCCTTACCGGCCACGACAGGCTCACGCACCTTCTTTGGACGAGGCCTCCTGGCAGGCACCTCGGCCTTGATGCCCAGAAGATCAGCAAAGCGCCGGACCATGGCGGCTCCACCGAACAAACGAAGCTTGCTCACGATCTCTTCTGCCGAGAAGTTGCGCTCCTTGAGGAGATCAATCTCGGAAGCCACGTTGGCCTCGGCGGCAGGTCCCCAGCAGCCTATGCAGGGCAGATTGTGGCTGGGGCAGCGAGAGTCACAGCCGCCTGCGGTAACCGGACCCAGACAAAGCTGGGCCTTAAGAAGCAGGCACTCGTTCTCGTTCCACTTGCACTCGGCACAGACAGGGAAGGTGGTGAGCTCTACAGACATCCCTTGAGCCAGACGGGTAAGCGCAAAGAAGAACTGGTAGCGGTCTATGGGACATCCAGGGATGTAGTAGTCAACCTTAACGTGCTCATCTAAAGGGCGCGACTCAAAGGGCTTGGCTACGGTGTGCTTGGTATTACCGTAGACCTTCTTGAAGCGTTCTTTCCAGTCTCCGTAGCCCAGCCGCGCTGTCTGAGGTCCACCAAAACAAGCACACGACCCGAGAGCGACAAGAACCTTCGAACGCTTACGGATGTCGGCAAGTGACTCAAGTTGGTGGTCGGTTGTGATAGAACCTTCGACAAAGGCTACATCCAGTTCCTCGTCGTCGTGGACCTCGCTTGAGGCCATGAGAAACGAGCGAACATCCACCGCGTTGAAGATATCCAAAAGTTCATCCTCACAGTGTAGAATCGCAAGCAAATCACCGGCACACCCGGTAAATCCGTAGAACCCGACCTTGGGCTTTGCCGCTTGAGTTTTGGATGCAATCATCCCCACTAGATCAGATCCTTCATGTGGAGAACGTCCCAGTATGAAAAGACCGGGCCGTCAAGACAGGTGTAGATCGAGCCTATAACGCAGTGACCGCACTTGCCGATCCCGCAGTGCATGCGCCGTTCAAGGGTCATGAGTATCTGGTGCTTGGGGATTCCCAGCTTGAGGAACTCGGCTACCACAAACTTGTACATCACCGGAGGACCGCATACCGTGGCGTAGGTGTTGTCCGGATCAAGCCCATCAATCTCCTCAAAAAGATCGGTAACAAGACCTTTGCGGAAGGGCCATTCTCCTTGAGGGTCCTCATCCACGGTCAAGAGACAATTCAAATCGTCGCGTTCCTTGATCTCGAAGAACTCCTTGCGGAAGAGCATCTCTGCAGGCGTGTGTGCACCGTGCAGGACGTAGAACTTACCGAACTGGTCGCGGTTGTCCAGGATGTATAGAAGAAGGGAACGCAGGGGTGCCACTCCCAGACCTCCTACCACGATGAGGATATCTTTGCCGACCATCTTCTCCAATGGGAAGCCGTTGCCGTAAGGGCCACGCAAACCGATGATGGAATTCTCCTTATAGGTAAATAGCTGCTCGGTCAGCCGGCCCACCTTTCGGATGCAGAACTCAACCATCCCAGGACGTGAGGGGGTGGAGGAGATGGAGAAGGGCGCCTCACCCACACCGGCGAGGGAAATCATCATGAACTGACCCGGCTTGTAGTCTAGGGAGAGGGCGCGCTCCATATCCACCGGCCGCACCTGGAAGAAGCGAACGTCAGACGTAAGATCGTAGCGCCGCACTATACGCATCTGCTCGGGCATGAAAGGATTGGAGGGGGCGCCGTGAGAAGGTTCGGTCCTCTGTGTGTCGATCATAGCTTCACCTCCTGACCCTTGAGACCGCGAATCACCTCGGCGACGTTGATCGAGACCGGGCAGGTGTCGATGCAGCGGCCGCAGCCCACGCAGGAGGGTCTGCCGTACTCGGTGATGAACGCCTTGAGCTTGTGGGTGTAGTAGAGCTTTAACCGTTCGGCGCGCGCCTCGCGGAAGTTATGGACGCCGGCAACCAGCGCGTACTCCTTGTTCATACAGCTGTCCCAGCGACGCTGGCGAACACCAGATTCAAGTGACAGATCGCTTATGTCCCGGATATTGTAGCAGTTACAGGTCGGGCAGACCATGGAGCAGGAACCGCAGGAAAGGCAGCGATCGGCCAACTCATCCCAAAGCGGGGAATCCCAGGAGAGCTCCATTATGTCAGGCATGCCGGTGAGGTCGAAGTTGAGCTTGTAGCGGGAGTCACGCTTGCGACGCCACTCGAGATATTTCTGCACGTCGCTGGTTTCAATCTCCTCGCTAAACAGATCAATGTTCAACCGCACCAGGTCATCACCAAGCGAGGAACCAACCCAGACCAGATACTCCTCACCCAGCTCGTTGAACGCCAGGTCGAAGCCTCCCTCTACGGCGTGGGTGTTGGTGGAACGCGCCATACACTTATCGTCCGGGATGCAGGAAAGACCGAGGATGGCGGTTGCCTCGCGGCGCTTTTTATAGTACGGATCGGGAAAGCGGTCCAGGAAAAGCTCGTCAAGAATCATCAATCCGTGTATGTCACAGGGATGAATACCAAATAGCACCCTTGGCTTTACATCCTCGAACGTCTCTGTGTATTGATCCTCGGAATAGCGGAACATGTTGAAGCGAGGGGGAACGAAGAACTTCTTCGGCGGGATGATGGTTCGCAGCGCCTGGAGTGCAACGTCACGAACGTTGGCTAGCTTGGCGTAGGAGTAGTGCTCGCCGCGACTCACCGGTCCCCAGAGCTCGCCGTAGCTCTTAAGCGACTCAAGGTAGGTGTATAGATCCTCCTTCTTCAGCTTAAGTGCCTTCATCTAATCTGCCTCCAAGATTGCTGAATTGAAGATTTGCGAAATCCTATAGGAAGGATACGCGTGAAACCGAATTTGTCAACCCTGCCCTGTCTCCTAACTAGCCGGAAAACGGGAACTTAAAGTAACTGGAGGTTAGCCCATCCTGACTTCTATCTACCCATCCCCCCATCTATCGAGATCTCAGAGACAGCGCTACGTGATCTGCTTTGTTAAGGTTCAAGCGCCGAACTGTCCGCTATCGTACCTTTTATCTTCACTGAAGCAGAGAGAAGCACTGACCAGCGGCCTTCGCTGTTGGGCGCAAGATAGAGAAGAAACTGAGCAGATGCACGCTCCACATTGCGACCTCGCTCCTTGGTACGCGCCGTAATCTGAAAGACCTCAAGTTCATTCTTCTGGGAAAGCTCAGGCATCCGCTTGATCTCGGTAACGCTAATCTTGGGGGCCTTCTCAGCCAGAGTTTTGTATGTCTCAAGATCCGGCCTTGCCAGAAAAGGCATCTCCTCACCATTCGCGGTTCTGATCACAAGAGAACGGTCACACAGATACCCGTAAGCCTCATCTATATCCCCCCTGTCAAGCGCGGCGAAGTACCGGTTTGCCACAATGAGAGGATCGGCAGCCCTATCCTTGCATCCTGCAAGTATAGATAACGATAAAGATGCCGCGACAATCAAGCAGAAGGCTCTCTTCATTCAGACCTCACAGTTTAAAGTGGTCTTCCGGTAGATCGGGGTTAAGCTTCAGGTTCCTGTATATAACCCGTTCCACCTCCTTGCCATCTGATTCATACCCCTCGATTTTGCGGGGTAGGCTGGTGCTCTTATCCAGCCACCATCTTTCCCGAGCGATGCCTCGATTCTCATCGGGCAAGGTGGTCACAAATTCGATCACCGCGCAATCCGCTCCTTCAAACGGCTCCTCGCCGATCCAGGAGAGGCTTCCGTGGGAAAGATACCAATCCGCGTCTTTAAGCATCGCCCCGAAGCTCCCCTCGTATATCTTCTCTCCGCGTAACCCCTGGGTCATCTTCGAATCAGGCGATAGGTTTACGGGAAGAGCCACCCCGGCCCAGCGCACCCGGATGCGGTGGTTGACTGGATCATAGACAACCACAGAGCCTTTGTTGTCGCCATCGATTATATGGGTCTTGATCCAGCCCGAGCTGTTGTAGCTGAAATCCACCGTGTAGTCCTTCGTGCGGCTGTCCTTTACCTGGTTGATGTGCATCCTCACCGTGTAGCATTGCACCGCATCCCAGGAGGAGCGCATCTTTGAAATCGCCTCTTGTGCCTGACCGCCCCGAATCGTGGTCACCGAAAGAACAACGGCTGCGATAATTAGTTTTGTTGCTAACTTCTTCATCGGTTCTCCTTTTTGTTGGTTTTAAATGGCCTTATAATAATGAGATATAGGAAGATGTCAAGTAGGATAATAAAAGCTCATCCGGCTAGTTACGCTGCATCTTGAACAACCAGGAGATGGATATCTCTTCTGCGTGATCCTTAATAATTACAGCAGAGTTAGTGTTTCTTTTCCTTGACGGAACCCCTGGGTCAAGTAGAATTATTGATGCGCATTCACCCCAATGGCAGGGTCGAGTTCCAGGACAGCGCGATAATGCTCGATCACGCAGGACAAAACGCTGAACCCATCCTCCTTTCCCACGCCCACGCCGACCACGCGGTGCGCAGGGGAAGAATAATCTCCTCTCCTGAAACCAAAAGACTGCTTGAGGTCAGATACGGGGTAAAGACCGCCGAGAGCCTTGATTACGGCAAGCGAATGTCTTTGGGGAAGATGAAGGTGACTCTCTATCCCTCAGGACATATCCTAGGCTCGTCCCAGGTTCTTGTGGAGACCGACCAACCGAGCCTGCTCTATTCAGGCGACATAAAGCTCCGGCCCGGCTACTCGTGCAGGCCGATCCACATCCCCCAGGCCGAGAACCTCATTGTTGAAGCGACCTTTGGTACCCATCTCTTCCAATGGCCTAAAAGGGAGCGCATCGAGAAGCAGATCTTTGACTTCATCGAACAAAGCCTGATCGGTGGCCGTACTCCGGTGTTCATGGCCTACTCGCTTGGAAAAAGCCAGGAACTTCTGGCATTACTTGCCAGAGAAAACATCCCTGTGTGGGTTTCAAAGACGGTCTGGCAAATGTCTAAAGTGTATGAGGAGTTTGGGGTTGATCTGGGGAAGTACAGATTGTATGCCGATGAACGAGACGTGCCCGGTGTACTGATAGTGCCACCACAGAAAGCACGGTACGTGAATGCTGACAATCCAAGATTCGCTACCGTCTCCGGCTGGGCCATGACAAGACGCTGGAATGATGGGTCAAGCCAGATACCGTTAAGCGACCATGCGGATTTCGGGGAACTCCTGCGGTACGTAGATAAGGTGAGGCCAAAAAAAGTCTGGACAACCCACGGCTACGCCCGAGAGCTTGCAAGCGTACTGCGCCACCGGGGGTACGACGCCTGCCCGCTCACCGCGCGCCAATTTGCAATTTGATATTTGCATTTTGCATTTTGAAATGAGCAAGTAGCAGCAATTACGGCAAC
Source organism: Candidatus Stahliibacteriota bacterium (assembly GCA_004375895.1). Classification (GTDB taxonomy): domain Bacteria; phylum Hydrothermota; class Tepidihabitantia; order B3-TA06; family B3-TA06; genus B3-TA06. Next base: position 946 of record SOJW01000006.1, on the reverse strand, counting down.
ACCCTGAGAGGGTGTTCACCACGCGCTTTCTACCGGCTCCAGGCGGGCGAATCCCACCCAATCTTCCAATCTTTAAATCTTGTAATCTTAGAATCCTCTTAGCTGCGCTTGACCTGACTCCTTGCCTTGCTATAATTCTACCATGTGTATAGGAATTCCTGCAAAGGTGATAGAGATTTCCGGAACCTCTGGTAAGGTGGACTATCAGGGGGTGAAGCGAGAGACATCTTTTCTCATGCTGCCTGAGGCAAAGGTGGGTGACTACGTTATCCTTCACGCCGGCTTCGCAATAAAGAAGCTCTCGGAGGTAGATGCCAAGGAGACCTTGCGATTGATCCAGGAGATTGTGAGGGTCGAGAAAGAGCTTGATGGCTGAAAACCTGGAAGAAATCCTTAAACGCATAGAGGGCGACGCCGATCTAATACAAGGGTTGTTAGCGGAACTTTGTGCACACATCAAGGAACCCCTGACGTTGATGGAGGTATGCGGTACCCACACCCACGCCATATCTAAAACGGGCATAAGAAGAGCACTTGCCGGAAAGGTGAGACTCCTATCCGGCCCCGGCTGCCCGGTGTGCGTGACCGCAGATGCCGATATCGACCGGTTCATTGCGCTATCGCGGATGCCGGATGTAGCCGTTACAACCTTCGGCGACATGCTGCACGTGCCGGGTTCGGAGAGCTCTCTGGCCGAGCAAAGGGATGCAGGCAGGGACATAAGGATCGTTTACTCACCGCTTGACGCGCTTGCGATGGCCGAAAGGGAACCGGACAAGGAGTTCTGCTTCTTGGGCGTGGGCTTCGAGACCACCGCGCCTGCAATCCTTGCCACAGTGGCCGAGGCCAGGAAAAAAGGGAGCAACAACTTCTCGATCTACGCCGCGTTCAAGCGCATCCCTCCCGCTTTAAGGATGATTGCCGCACCCCCGGATCTGGCCAGCGA
>SOJW01000056.1 GCA_004375895.1 Candidatus Stahliibacteriota bacterium | reverse complement strand
CTGGACAATGGACGGTTCAGCCGCTCTCGTTCGCTATACAGTGATTCCCTTAAACTCTAAGTTCCATGCCCTCCAAGACATCGTTACCCGCTTCACCAACGAGGCGGTGCTGGATGAGAGCGGCGCCTGGATTCCACTCGATTCCCTTACATGGGATCTTGAGGCCGATTGGCAGCCAGTACCCGGTGACCCTGTAGACCTCAATCCAGGAGATTCAGCTACTTTCGACGTCCCTCCCTATTCCGGGATCATAGAGAAAGTACCCACTGACATCCCATCAGCCTACGCCCTGGTTCAGAACGAACCCAATCCCTTTGGAACGATGACCAGAATCTCCTACGAGCTACCCGCAGAAGGTTGGGTTAGCATTGAAATCTATGCGGTATCCGGTGAGAGGATAAAGAGCCTTGTGGCAGAACATAAAAAAGCAGGCTCATATACTGTTTCTTGGAATGGACTGGACGATAAAGGAATAAAGGTTCCTACCGGCGTCTACTTCTACCGATTCCAGGCAGGAAGCTACTCAACAACCAAGAAGATGATGCTGATCCGCTAAAGGGTAAGATAGAACCTTAGAGGCCAGCCGCAAGGCTGGCCTTTCCTTTTCTCTGCGATCTTTTACCCTAAAGGGCACAAGTTTGCCAACGGCAAAAAGGAGCACTATTGAATCTTATACCCTACGCCTAATGTAACAACTGGCACGTAGAAGAACCCTACACCTGCAAATATGCTGAACTTTGATTTGGGGATATGAAACACCAGAAAGCCATCAGGCAAAACAGGTAAATCTTCCTGGGGAACTAAATGCAGGCGTGCTCCCAGGGTGAAGGATTCGGGATCCCCTAAACCCAAGAGAAGGGCAGGAGCAACTACGGGAAAGACCCCACCATCCCACGGGAGCCAACAGGAAGTTTCTACCCTTAGTGCAGGTTTAAATGGACCTTCTGGAACTGCAACTTGCAGACCAACTCCGAGCTCAACATATGCTAAGTTCAAGCCGACTCGGGAATCCACCTGGATGAATTTGGTGAGACCGTATTTAACCCCAAAGTCTCCTCTAACGCCTATGCCTACAGGTGATACCCTGAACGGTGTCCCTCCTACGTGTGCCGCGCAGTGTACCGCACCCCCTACATCACAGTGGAGACCGGGTTCGATAGTAGCCGTTCCATAAAAAGCTGGAAAACACCCCAAAACCCCCATCCCCATTGTTAAAAGGGCAAGGCAAAAGACTAGCTTTTTTGACATTACGTCCTCCTCGTTAGTGAAATCCTACTCTTTTATTCCACGTTGTCAAGAGGGAAAACGCGCCGAACTTTTGATAAAAAGGAAAGTTATTCTATCGTCAGAAGCCCGCGGTCGCGCAGATCAACGATCACGCGCAGCAGATCACGCTCCGAAAGCGACAAGCGGCCCTGAAGCTCGGCGACGGTGGGAGCATCCCCTACATGAACCACTACCTGCCACTGGGTAGGCGAAAGTGTTACGGGTTTACCCTGGGGAGCCAACGGCACAAGCATCAAACGGCGATCAACCCCACCTATCCTGCTCATAAGGTCTTCGAATTCGTCCATCTCGGCAGAGAGCCCCAGGATAAACTGCTGTATGGGTAGATTGATCCGTGTCTCATCCCCGAGCTCAACCCTCTCCTCGGTATCGAAGACGAACTTGCCCCTGCGCCAGCTAAGTATCGTCCTAACCGCCTTCAATCCTGAGAGTTTCAGGGTCTTCCCGTACTTTATGAGGCCCTCACCGACGACCACAGTTCCCTCGTCACCGCCCGAGTACAGGTGCAGTATGCCCGAACGGTTCCCCATAAAGATAAGCTGCAGGATATCGGATAAGGGATAATCCTCAAGGGTTCCGTCAAGCCTCATTAATTACTCCTCCGAGCAGCCCTCACAGAAACACATAGATTAACGGATAGTTTTGAACTTACCCACCTTGCGGAACTTCTCGATACGTTTGGCAATCAGTTCTTCGTGAGAAAGCCCTTCAAGTTCCGCAAGGGCCTGGGCGATCTGATCGGCAATAAACTTGGCTGTGTGCTGCCAGTCGCGATGCGCGCCTCCCGACGGCTCAGGGATAACCCCATCTATCACCCCGTGATCAAGGTTATCGCGGCTTGTGAACTTCAAGGCCTCGGCTGCCTGTGGGGCCTTGGCACTGTCACGCCAGAGGATCGAGGCACAACCCTCAGGCGAGATCGTCGAGTAGAAGGAATACTCAAGCATATAGATGCGGTCGCCAATCCCGATGGCCAGAGCGCCGCCCGAGCCTCCCTCACCGGTAACTATCACAAGGATAGGGGTTCTGAGAATCGCTATCTCCTGAAGGTTGCGGGCTATTGCCTCGGACTGGCCGCGTTCCTCAGCACCAACCCCGGGATCAGCACCAGGGGTATCCACGAAGTTGATGACGGGCATACCGAACTTCTCAGCCAGCTTGTAGATGCGCAGCGCCTTGCGGTAACCCTCCGGATGGGGCATCCCGAAGTTGCGGCGAATCCTCTCCTTGGTGTCGTGCCCCTTCTGATGCCCGACCAAAGCCAACGAGCGCCCACGAAAACGCGCTATACCGGCCACAATCGCCGGATCATCGGCAAATCCACGATCACCGTGAAGCTCGGTGAAATCGGTAAAAAGATAGGGAATCAGATCGAGTGTGTATGGACGGCGGGGATGACGCGCAAGCTGGACTATCTGCCAACGGGTAAGCCGGGAGTAGACCTTGCGGCGAAGCTTCTCAGCCTGCTTTTGAAGCTTGGCGATCTCACTATCCACCCCTTCAAGACCCTTCAATGCCTCAATGCGCTTCTCAAGCTCTACTATGGGTTTCTCGAAATCAAGCAAAAACTCTGCCATCAATCAAATGCAAGGTTGAGGCTTATCCGATGCGTCAGCCCGAGGTCCAGCCGCTCGTAAGGAACAATGGCATAGTCCAGTGAAACCCAGTCGTGCTGTACCCCCAGCCCAAAGGTAAGGAGTTCCGAAGGTGAGAGAAGCTTCAGATCCTCATCCATATACAAGAACTTGGCTCCGGCACGCAGGGCCAGGATATTGAAAATTTTTGCCTCCAATCCGGTTCGCAGCCCTGGCTCCTTGTCATAAGGACGATACAGGAAATCCAGATTGAGGACCGTGGCAAAGTTTTGGCTCCAATCGTGAGCGTAGGCACCGCCCACCCGAATGGTCATAGGCGGCTTAAAGCCCTCTGCATCCAGGTGCATATCAAAGCCAAAATCAAGCACCGATGCCCCCAGATCAAAACCAGATAATGGGGTATAGTTCAGTCCCACGTCAAACCCCCAGGTATGATCCGAGTAACTCCATAGACGTTCATGGTAGTATCGAGCAACAAACCCGATGCGTGTCCCACGAACTACCTCAACACCTACCCCTAAACCCAGTGAGAGATCTGCAAAGTGGTAGCTGCCCAGTGGGTCGGGAGAGCTGATGCTGTCGCGTAACTCTATCTCACCGCTACTAAAGTAGATCGCCTCTGCACCGATCGAGAACCGACCCAGCCTGCGCTTGATAAGGAGTGAGCTCTGAGAGGTGCCAAGAAACCAGAGGGTATGATGCATGGAGGCTTCGATGCCAGCTCCTTTGACCATAAGGGCAGGATTCCACCGAAGTGCATCTGCAGATGAGGCTCCGGCCACTCCTGTCTCCCCCATCCCTACCTCCCGCGCACCCGCGGCAATCTTTAAGGAAGCATAACCCTGCGCCGCAGCAAGCATCAAGAAAGCCCCGCTCAATAAAAGGAATAAAATACCGGTCTTAAGACCGGCGTTACTAAGCTTCGATGATCTCAACATTGGCGCGCGGCAAACGTATACGTTCTTTTCCTGCAAGCTCCACCTCCAGGATTCTGACCTTTGACTCGGTCTCTATCTCCTCAAGATCGACGGGCAGGTTGACTACCGTGCCTATGCCGCCGAAATGCGGCTCACGGATAATCCTTACCTGCATCCCGACCTTGAGTCCTTCCTCAAGTGAACCCTTGCTTCGCTCTTTCCCTGTGACTTCGCGCGGCACTATGATCTCAGGACGTATCACGCCCGCACGGATCTGAGTGGCACCGTTTATCGAAGCACGCTGCCCGTCAAGCTCGGAAAGAAGCTCAAAGGTTCGCGGAGCCATAGGCATCTTTCCAAAACCCTCGGTTACGATAACTGAAAGAGAAATCGGTTCGGTACCCGTGATGGCCACGCCTATGTCGTAACCCAGAACCTGCTTGATCGAGGAGTCCTCGATTCCGCCGACCACTAACCCGCAGATGCCAAGCTCGGCTCCGCGCTGAATCGCCTCGGCGGTAACAAGCGAACCGCCTACTACAACGCAGCCCTTCATATCAGGGGTAAGCCCGAACGCGTCAAGCACCTCATCAGGGCTTGCAGCAAGGAGCTTTATCTTACCGCGGCGTTCCCCGCCGAATCCGAAGATGCCCTGGATCAGGCTGCCCGTGGTCTCAACGATCACACCTTCATTTGCTAAAATCTCAACAACCTCACCGTCCACGTAGGCGTCTACCTCAACCGGCTGAGGCGGCTCGCGCAGGATTACCTGCCCGGTTATCGGGGAGATGCTCTCAACCTCGCCTGTGATAGGGGAGGCGACCTTAGACTTGAAGATACCGAAAAGCCCCCTGGTCTGAGCGATCACCTCACCCTTCTTGATTGGCTCGCCGGGTTTTTTAATCATAAGTTCCGGGATGTCCGAAGCCAGAACACCAAGAAGTTGACCCACGTTGACCGTGGCTACGTTACCGGGAAGTGCTGTGCGGGCAACCACCGTATCGCCCGTGACCTTCTGGCCCTTGGCGACCACAACCTCACCCTTCAGTGGAAGCCTGCGCTCCTTTACTATCTTTGTCTTGGCCGTTACCTTAAGACCAGGCGTGTATGCGTGCGCCAACTGTTCCTCCTTAAAATTATCCCTGATTATAGGTGCTTAACCCCGCCTGTCAACCGGTTAATGCTCCTTTCCTCAATGCTCCTTTTTGCGCGAAGCGCAAAAAGATCGCAGACGTACGGTTCCCTCTCCCGCCCTCGACGGGACAGCGTGCCCCTTGGGGTGCCAATTTTACTGCACCCCATAGGGTAGGGAATAAAAGGGAGGGTGATGGGTGTCCCCCTTCTGTAAGGGGGAACTAAAGGGGGATTGAGCGCTCATCCTAGAGCGACTGGGGAAGGGATTACAAGAAAAGGGTGGGTGGAAGGTGGCAGGGGGAAGGAATTCAAGATGTTTGTTTGCTCCCCATAAAAAATTTGACAATGTCATTTGAAATGCCCCCCTTTAATTTTTCACCTAACCCTAATATGTTAAACTGAGCAGAAATGCTAAAGCCTCCCAATAATAAACTAGTAAGTGCAAAAACGCACCTAAGAAGCCAAGTCCAAGTGATAATGTTTGGGAAAAATTGAAGAACAGTGCTTGCACCAAATGCTATAAACGATAGAGCTACAATTATCTCAGTAATCACTTTGGCGATTTGATCAGCTCTCATCTTTACGTTATCCCCAATGCCCTTCTTTTCTTCTTTCGTCCTTTGATGCTCTTTTGCCTCAATTAAATACTTTTCATATTCTTCTTTCTTAATTTCTTGCAGTACTTCTTCGGCAGTTTTTTGAGTGAAATTGCGTGGATCACCCATTGTTTTCTCAGCCAAAAGATTCATTGCCACACGATGAGTTCTAAGCGCATAGTAGTCATTATCTGTGATTGTACCCGCTCTCTTTAATTTCTTTACTTCCTTGTTAAACATATCGATCAATTCGTCACTTGGCTGTAAAGCCGCACAACATTCGGCGATGAGCCTCTTTTCATTAACCGAATAGACCTTTGCAGGGGTCCGTAACCAAACTAGCGTACCCACAAAAACATCATTTAGGCACGGGGGTATATGGGAACTATCTCCAGTGATAGTTTCATCGAATACAGAACTAGCAAGTGCGAGACTAACATTAGATGTGACGAATAAACTGCCTACATCATTTATGTTTCCAGTCTTGTGCCCCCGACGGAGTTTGTAAATATGGCCAATCGAATCAATATCTCTATTAATAGTATTTCTAGATTCTTCTTGATTGAAATTTGGATTCCTATCCGTATAAATTTTAACAATTATTGAACGCAATTCCTCTTCATTTATTTGATAGGCATGAAATCTGTCTAAATCTGGCATTGGAGCAATTCTAATTTTGTGTTGTAAGAAGACCGATCGAAGATTAACAATAATACTTTCTATATCGCTTGGTTTATAGCCGTTTTGAACAAAGAATTTCAATGATGGTTTTGCTTTAGCCAAGTTAATATTCCTACTCTGGATTCTTTGCAAATCTTCAGTTAAGGCTGCTCTAATTTCATCATAAGTATGTTCAAATACAAAAAATTTAGCACCTTCACTTGCAATTATCTCTGCTAATTCAAGGTATGCTTCCTGTATTTCCTTTCCTTCGTAACCAAGTAACCTTATGACCATTGTAGTATCCAAATATAAATTTAACCCTTTTAACTTACCCTCATACTTTTTAAATTCCCGGTAAAGTAACGCACTAGCTAGTACATGACCTATGGCTATATCAACAATATACTTAAATAGCTTCGGCTCAGAATTCCGTATGGCTTCAATAAAGCTATACATCAAATATTTTTCTGTTTTAACACTTGTTACAGTTGGTAAAGCACTTTCTTCGCAAGTTGCGCTTAGTATTTTTGAGTCCCGATTTTTTAAAAAAGAAAGAAGAATTCTACTCGCATCTTCAACGGTTTTCTTCATACTATACTTTTTCCATGCGAAACTAACAAATGCTTTTAAAACTTTTTCTTGCTGTCGCCGTTGCGTATTTGCTGCTATAGAAAAATCCAACTCTTTAACTTTCTCAGGTTCAGGAATAAACTGCCTCTCTTCCTTCCTAATTAATTCCCTTTTTCGTGCCCGGTTCAGGATTGAAACCATTGCAAATTGTGGTATTCTTAATCCATACTCTGCTTCGAAATCCTTGCAAATCTCAGCAGAGTCAATAACATTATATGCCTTCTTGTTAATCAAGGTTGCCAAAAAGGGCATGAAATTTTCTAGGTGGTCTTTCCTGAAACGATCCCAATTACATTTGAGTAGAGCAAGACTAACTATGGTTTTATTCATCTGCTTTCCTCCTGATAAACGTCTTGGTTTTGCAAAATGATAAGCCAAAAGTCACCACTTGTCAACCCCCCTAGGAGCTCACGGCAAACAGCTTACAGCTCACGGCTGACGGCTGTCAGCCCTTAAATTTGCATTTTGCACCCTCAGGGGGCACTCCGCATTTTGCAATTTGACTTTTGCATTTTGATATTGCGACGAAGTCGCGTTCTTGTCCACCTTTTGACCAACTTCTGACCAGCTTTTGTCCACCTTTTGGGTAGCTTTTTTTACCGGATTTTAGTGTTTTTGAGTCCAGTGGGGTATAAAAAAGGCCGCCCTCGGGCGGCCTTAAATTACGTATTAATGAGGGTTAGCGCAGGAGTTCCTTTAGCGGGTCAAAGATTTTGCGGCGGGAGGGGTCGCGAAGCCTTTTTAACGCCTTTGCCTCTATCTGACGGATGCGCTCCCGGGTCACGTTGAAGATCTGCCCAACCTCCTCAAGTGTACGCTGAACCCCGTCGTCAACACCGAAGCGCAGCCGCAGCACGGTCTCCTCACGCTTTGAAAGCGTGGCCAAGGCGTCGTCAATACGGGTGTCAAGAACCGATCGCGCCGCATGATAAGTGGGAACAGGGGTTTTGTCATCGGAGATGAAGTCGCCCACGAACGATGATGCATCGTCGTCTATTGCCTTGTCCAGCGAGACGTGATACTGCGCTATGTTGGTGAGGAACTTGACCTTGTCCTCGGTAAAGGTTGGGAGATAGTGCGAGACTTCGTGCGGAGCGGGCATGCGGCCGTGTTTCTGGATAAAGCGCCGTGATACGCGGGTTATCTTGTTTATAGCATCTATGATATGCGCCGGCACCCTTACCGTTCTGGATTGATCGGCAATCGCACGGGTAATGGCCTGCTTGATCCACCATGTTGCGTAGGTAGAAAACTTATAGCCCTTCTTGTAGTCAAACTTCTCAACCGCCTTGATAAGTCCGCAGTTGCCTTCGGCGATGAGGTCGATGAACTCCAGCCCCCGGTTGGTGTAGCGCTTGGCGATGGAGATCACGAGACGGACGTTGCCTTCGATCATCCGGTCGCGGGCGCGCAGTATGCTTGCCTCTATCTGCCTCAAGCGAACAAGGCTTTCTCTTGCCTCCTTTACGGTCCGCCCGAAGTTGCGCTCGGCGCGACGCAGATCCGTGCGAGCTTCGTTGAACTCGGGTCTGGCTGACGCGGATGCGCTCCTGGCAGCCTTCGTCTTGAGTTCCTCAACCCGGCTATCCATCTTGATAAGTTCGGAGATCTCCCGTTTGTATCGCTCGGTGTATTCCTTGACAATATCGGGTTGCAGGGAAAGATTCATTACTTTTTTATGGATCTTATCGCGCAGCTTTTCTACCTCCTTCTCCTCCTCCTTGGTCCGGTTGCGTCGCCGGATCGCCTCACGCAGCTGCTCATTTAACTCGGCGAGCTTGTGAGAGTTACGAATAAAACCCTGTTTCCAGCGCTGGTATAGCCTCTTGTCGATGACCGAGTCGATGTCAGGTTTGGCGATCTGGTCCACGTGCGCCTCCCCATCCTCCACCTCCTGGCATTGCTCAAGAAGCTGAGCAAGCATCCCCCATGTTCCCAATATCTCATGCTGCAGCTGGATGTAACCCTCTTCCATCCGGCTGGAGTAGCGGACCTCATCTTGCTTGGTAAGAAGCCCGAACTTGTTGAGTTCCTTGAAGTATGAACGGGTAGAATCCTTGCGCCCCTTGGCACGAGGAAGCTTATAGGTCTTCTCCTTTGGTCCCTCATGGATAACCTCACCCTCTGCCACAAGCTTTACCCCCTGCTCTCTAAGCCTCACTATTATCTCGTCTACCTCCTCAGAGGAGACGTAGGTTTCGGGCAGATAGCTCTCAAGTTCCTTATAGGTTATAGTCCGGCGATCCTTAACCTGGGTAAGGATCTTATCCGCAACCTCTCTGCCGCGTAGGGTTATCGCGGCTGCTTGAACGTTTGCTTTCTTATTCATATCTCCTGATAGATTTTGTTGCTTTCCTTATCTAACTCATTCAACTGAACAAGGATGCTGCGTGCGCGCTCAGCATCCCCTGAACGTTCGGCTTGCGTAAGTTCACGACACAGGACATCCCGTCTGCGCCTGTAAAGGTAGTGCGCTAACGCGCGTGCGAACTCCTCTCGTGAGTAGTTAACGTCTGAAAAGCTCCACCCTGAGACCCTACGCTGCATCTCGGGCGAGAGCAAATCCAGTATCTCGCCGGTGCTAAACTGCCCTTTGCGAGCGGCCACACCATAGAGCTTTTCTAAAAACTCCCGCTTCTCCCCCTCGGGGAACAAAGATAACGGAAGATTCTCGGCAGCCAGACGAACAAACTCAGCCTTCTGAATCATCATCCTCAACAGCCTTTCCTCAGGATCACCCGTACCCGTAACACCAACCGCTTTTTGCCTATCCCCTGACTTAGCAGGTTTTAGCAAATCTCCAAGCACCCTCCTATCAATTCTAAGAAGGTTTGCCGCTTCGTCAAGGTACAGCTCACGGCGCAGGGAATCGGATACACGATTGATAAGGGATAGCATAATCTCCGCGGCCTTCTTACGAGCCCTGGTAGTGGACGGAGAAAGCAGGTTATAGAGGAACGGCATGGGTTCCTGAGCCTGTTCGAGCAAAGAGTTGAACTCATCCGAGGAGTGGGAGGCGAGGAACGAGTCAGGATCCTCACCTTCGGGAAGCAGGAGAAGCTTCACGTCAAGATTGGCTGCAAGCACCTCGCCCAACGCCCGCTGTGCCGCCTTGCGTCCGGCCTCGTCACCGTCAAAGACAAGGGTAACACTATCCGTGTACCGTGAAAGAACCTTGGCCTGCCCGCCTGTAAAGGCTGTCCCAAGGGGCGCTACCACATTGTGGAATCCTTCCTGCGCAAGTCTGAGGACATCCGTCTGCCCTTCCACAAGCAAAGCTCCCTCTCGCCTGAGATAAGGCCGTGCCTTGTGAAGTCCGTAAAGAAGCCTGCTCTTCTTGAATAGCCTGGTTTCAGAGGTATTGACGTACTTGGCAGGATTGGGATCATCCCCCCACACGCGACCTGAAAAGCCTACAAGCTTGCCTGAGGGCCACCGAATGGGAAAAACGATCCGGCCGGCAAGGAAGGGATAAAGCCTGCCTGAGGTGCTGCCCAGGACCCCAGCATCCCTTAAAATCTGGGTGGAGAGCTTGGTTTCTCTGGCTCTTGAAAGAAGAAGCGATGTATCCCGTGGCACAAGACCAAGTTCAAAGGATCTCACCGTCTCCTTTTTAAGACCACGAGAAACAAGGTAGCGCTGGGCCCCTAGGCCTTCGCTAGACCAAAGGGCGTCCTTGTAGATCTTGTGCGCAAGCTCCAGTGCGTCGAGGAGGGGTTTTGTTGGATCGTCTTCCGCGGTATATTGGATCCTGATCCCCAAGCGCTCACCCAACTGCTTAACCGCCTCAGGGAAAGAGAGGTTCTCGTAGTTCATAAGAAAGGTGATGACGTTCCCGCCTGTACCGCATCCAAAACAATAGTAAGCCTGGCGATCAGGGCTCACGTTAAAGGACGCTGTCTTTTCCTGATGAAAAGGACAAAGCCCGACAAAGCTTTTGCCTGAACGCTTGAGCTTAATATAGGAACCGATAAGCCCAACGATGTCGGTTTCGGCACGGACTCGTTCGATTACTTCCTGTGGAATCATGAGGCCAGCCTCAACACGGTTACGCCGTCACCGCCCTCAAAAGGCTCGCCTACCCTGAACGAGGCAACCCGCTTATCACGCCTTGCAAAATCCATAATCATATTACGCAGAACACCGGTTCCTTTACCATGGACTATGGCTACCTCACGGATCCCCAGGGCTAAAGCCTCGCTGATGTGTGTCAGGAGACGATCGTATGCCTCGTCTGCGTGCATCCCTCGAAGATGAAGCCTGGGATTAAACTCCGCATCCTGGCCGGACTCCGATTGTGTTTTGACAGATAGCTTGACCTCGGTTAAGGACTCATTGGACCCTTCCTGGACAAAAGAAAGGTCACTCAAAGGCAGGGCCATCTTCAGGGTGCCGAACTCAACCAAGGCCTCGCCGGAGCGCTCATTGATCTCGGCTATCACCCCTTCGCGCTTAAGCTGGCGTGAGCTAACCCTTAGGCCTTCTGCTAATCCTGGGGCTGTCCTGGACTGCTCTGTCTCCTCTTGATCCGCTCTCAGGGCAGAACCCTGAGCGTCCACGAACTCCTTGGCTCTAAGGATCGAGGAACGTGAGGCCCGGGTCTCTTTTATCTCGCGCACCAGGTTTTCAATCTCGCGGCGCGCCGCAGAAAGCAGCATTTCGCGTTCTGCAAGCATCTCGGCATCAAACCGCTTGCGTCGTTCGGCAAGCTCGTCCTCCTCGCGCTCGTAGCGGGCTTGCGAGGCTATTGCCTCTTTGAGTTGGTCTTCAAGCACAATACGCAGTTCTTCGGCCTTATGATGCTCTTCTGAAAGTTTGGCGATAAGAAAGGAGGATTCCAGAAACTCAGGGCGGAGGAAGCCGCGCGCCTCATCAAGTACTGCCTTGGGAAAACCAACCTCGTCAGCGACCTCAAGGGCGTTGGACGTACCCGGAATACCCACGATGAGCCGGTAGGTCGGGTGATCGGTAAACTCCATGCCAGCGTTCTGCATCGAAGCCTTCTCCTCCACGAAGTATTTGAGAGACTCAAGGTGAGTGGTAGCGATCACCGTGGCACCTTTTCTGGCAAGGGCTGAAAGCACTGCCATACCCAGGGCTCCCCCCTCCTCAGGGGATGTGGATGCGCCAAGTTCGTCAAGAAGAACAAGGGACTCTCCATCCGCCTCCGCAAGTATCTTACGCAGGTTAGCAAGGTGCGCGGTAAAGCTTGATAGATCGTCGTCAATGGACTGCTCGTCACCTATGTCCATGAAAACCTTACGAAAGAACGGGATGCGAGTGTCACGAGAGGCAGGGACGTGAATTCCGCAGGAAGAAAGCAAAGCCGCAAGCCCTACTGTCTTGAGAACCACGGTCTTGCCGCCCGCGTTGGGGCCGGAGACAAGAAGCACCTTGGTTTCTGGATCAAACTCAAGATCAAGCGGCACCACCTCGCGCTTTAAGGCAAGCAATGGGTGGCGAGCGGCAAGGAGTTCCAGGACCTCGCCCGCCGGATCAACAGCCGCAGCCTTAAAACGCCTTGCCCAATCCGCTCTGGCAAAGATGAAGTCAAGCTCGGCTACCACATCAAGGGTGGAGCGGATATCCGCAAGGTTTCCCCTGACAGCGTCGGCAAGCGATATAAGCACCCGTTCAACCTCCTCGCGTTCTTCATCACGAAGACGACGCAATCGGTTGTTCGCGGCAACGGTCTCGAAAGGCTCAACAAAAACGGTCGCTCCGCCGCTTGAGACCCCGTGCACTATACCCTCAAGCTCTGCTTCACGGTCCCTGCGCACGGCAAGCATAAGCCTACCCTCCCGGAAGTGTATGGGAGAGTCCTGAAATATCTCTTTGCCAGAGGCAACCGACGCCTCAAGGGTGCGCAGAGCCTCCTTGCGTCCCGCAGCCATCGCGCGTCTGATCTCTCCCAGACGAGGGGAGGCGGATTCCTTGACACCATCTTCGTCCACCGTTGCCGTTATACCCCTGCGAAGCTCCTCAAAGGTGACAAGCATGTCACCTGTTTCTTTCAAGAGAGGGAACTTCCCGTAGCTAGCCGAAGAAAGCGGGTGCTTGATAACCCTACACCCCTCCAACACCTGGGCCAACTTCAGGAACTCTAAAGGTGATAGGTAGACCTCTTTCTCAAGCTTTGCAAGCAGTTCGTCACCGGGTGCGCATAAGCCGAATGGCAACGTAGACCTAAAAAGCAGAGCCTCCTCGGTTTCTGCAAAAAGCCTTCTTACCTGCTGGATACCCTTGCAAGGAACCAGCGCCTCTGCACGCCGCTTGCCCCGCATCGTTGCACACTTCTCGCTCAGAATAGTGCGGATACGCGCAAAATCGAGACGCTCGAACGTCTCTAAGGCAATCACCCTAGTACTGCTCCTTCTGACGACGGCGCCATGCCCTGCGCCGTGCCTCGATTATCTTGCGCTTGCGTCTCTCGCTAGGTTTCTCATAAAACTGATGACGCTTGTAGTCACGCAACACCGCCGCCCTCTCACAGGCACGGCGGAATCGTCTCATAAAACTTTCATACGACTCGCCTTCGCGGACACTGATACCTGTACCTGCCAATAGATTCACCTCCTTTCTATGGCGTCTAAGGGTTTATGCATCATACAAACTGTAAACGTTAGCCAGGGCAGCTAAAGCTGCGGTCTCGGATCGCAGCCTGCGCAGTCCCAAAGAAAACGGTTTTGCCCCAGCCTTTAGGAGCGCATCAACCTCATCGAGCGCAAAACCGCCCTCAGGACCTATCACTACTAAAAGACGCCTGACGCGCCTTTTAGTCAATCTTTCTCTTAGCTGGTGACGCGCTTCTTCCCAGGCCACCAAGGCATGGTCATAATTAGATATTGTAGTAAGAAAATCGCGCAAGTCAAGTAACGGGAGGATTTGCGGGGCTACCGAGCGCAGCGACTGCTTCATGGCGGAAACGATAATCCTCTCGAAGCGCGGCACCTTCTTCTCCTCCTCCCATTCGGGGACGGTGCGTGAGGTAACCAGCGGTTGAAAAGCGCTGACCCCCATCTCGGTGCATTTCTCAAAAAGTGTCTCGATCCGGGGGGCTTTTATTATGCCGAAAGCCAAAGTCACCTCAACCAGAGGCTCACGTGGCTTACGCAAAGTGGAAATAATCCGGCCTTCCACAAGACTGTCCGAGGCCGATGTTATAAGCACCTTATACTCGGAGCCTTCGCCGTCGGTCACAAGGATACGATTCCCCCGCCGGTGACGCTTCACCTTGAAGATGTGGTGCGCCTCCTCGCCCCTGATCATAACCCGTGAGCCGGAGATGGTTCTCGCCGGTGTGTAGAAAAGCTCCTTCATCGCTTTGGTTTACGAGGGTTGGGAACCTTGTAGTCCTTGTCGGCAAGCTCTTGGAGGAGCTTTCGCTGGGCTGTGGAAAGTCGTTTAGGCGTGTGAACGATTATTCGAACCAGCTCGTCGCCCTTGCCGCCGTTGAGATGCTCGATCCCCTGCTTGCGTATACGGTAGACAGCACCCGACTGCGTGCCCGACTGAATCTTGATCTTGCGCTTTCCGTTAAGGGTAGGTACATCCACGTTTCCGCCCAGGGCGGCGGTGGTGAAGGAGATGGGGAACTCGATCATGATATCGTCGCCGATGCGCTTGAACAGGTTGTGGGGCTTTTCAACAAATTCGATGTTCACATCGCCGCGGTCCCCTGGTCCCCAGTGGCCTTCGCCGCGTAACCTCATGAATTGGCCTTCAGAGACCCCGGCGGGTATGTTCAACTCTATCTTGTGCGATTTCTTTACCCTGCCAGAACCTGCACACTTCTTACAGGTTTCCTTGAAGGTCTCGCCTGTCCCGCGGCAAGCCGGGCAGGTCTGGCGCTGCTGGAACGAACCGAAGAAGGAGCGGGAAACGGTAACCACCTGTCCCCTACCCTGGCAGGTGGAGCAGGTTTGGGGATTATGGCCACCCTTGCCCACGCAGGCCTCGCAGCGATCGTAGCGGGAGACCTGAACCCTCTTCCTCGCTCCATTGGCGATCTCTTCTAAAGAGAGCTGAATCTTGATGCGGATATCACCGCCTACCCTGCGACGCGGATCGGCCCTCGTAAATCCTGCACTGCCGAAACCGAAGAGGCTCTCGAACAGGCTGGAGAAGATGTCCCCGAAGACGGAGTCCGTTTCGAACTCGCTCTGGTGCTGGCGGAAGAAGTCGTTCATGTTGAAGCCGGCCGGTCCGTACTGGCGGCTCACGCCCTCGTGGCCGAACTGATCGTAGAGTCTGCGCTTTTCGGGATTGGAGAGTACGTCGTAGGCCTCGCTGACCTGCTTGAAGCGCTCGCGTGCACCCTCGCGGTCCGAAGGGTTGGCGTCAGGGTGATTCTGGCGGGCCAGCTTGCGGTAGGCGCGCTTTATCTCCTCCTCTGAAGCGTTACGAGGAACCCCCAGGACTCCGTAGTAATCTCTCTTCTCAGCCATCCTTGATCACCCCACGTCTTCGCTTCGCGAAGCCGCGGGGACCCCCCGATAGAATTCTCAAAATGCCCAGCCATTTGGAGTGCAACAACCAAGTTGTTGCAATATCGCAATGACACGGTCATTGCACTCCATAGTACCGAACCCGAAGGGGACGTTCGATTTGTTGAACACCCCGCCCCGTGAACAGACAGAAACACCCGACCGGACACGCTGTAACTGCAACATCTTATTAATCAAAGCATTACACCCATAGCGCTCGTTAAGAGGTGTGTTGCGGGTCTTCGTCGTCTATCACCTCGTAGTCGGCCTGAACGTCCTCGGCTTCTTTTTGTGCCTCGTCCTGCTCCGGGCCGGGCTCCGGTTGAGGACCTGCTTGAGGACCACCGGCTTGAGGTTCTGCTTGTTTGTAGAGAACCTCGGAGAGCTTGTAGGAAGCCTGCTGGAGTTCCTCCTGGGCCTTGCTGATCGCAGCCACGTCTTCACCCTTCATCGCCTCCTTGAGGGCGGCAATCTTTTCTTCTATGGCCTTGCGGTCGGCCTCCGCAACCTTATCGCCGGCCTCGCGCATGCTCTTCTCTACCGAGTAGATGAACCCGTCGGCTTTGTTGCGGGCATCGATCACCTCGCGGTGCTTGCGATCCTCGGCAGCGTGGGTTTCGGCATCCTTGACCATGCGCTCTTTCTCCTCATCTGAAAGACCGGAGGAGGCGGTGATGCGTATTGACTGCTCCTTGGCGGTGCCTTTATCCTTTGCAGAGACATCCAGGATGCCGTTCTCGTCTATGTCAAAGGTAACCTCAATCTGGGGCACGCCGCGGGGTGCAGGCGGGATTCCATCAAGCTCAAAACGACCGAGAGTGCGGTTGTCTCGAGCCATGGGACGCTCGCCCTGAAGCACGTGAACGGTCACCGCAGGCTGACTGTCCTCAGCCGTGGTAAAGGTCTCGGTCTTATCATGGGGGATGGTGGTATTTCGTGGGATAAGTGTAGTCATTACGCCACCCAGGGTTTCTATGCCAAGAGAAAGCGGGGTTACATCAAGGAGAAGCAGAGATTTCTCGGCAACTCCTTCAGGCGACGCCGCCAACGCGGCATGGGCAGCACCGACGGCCACCACCTCGTCAGGGTTGATGCCCTTGTGAGGCTCCTTGCCAAAGAACTCCTGCACGCGCTTCTGCACCATGGGCATCCGGGTCTGGCCGCCGACAAGGATGACCTCGCTGATATCGGCAGGTGTTGCCTTTGCATCGGTAAGCGCCTGCTTGACCGGGCCGAAGGTGCTCTCCACCAGATCGCCCACCAGCGACTCAAGCTTGGTGCGGGTCACAGACATCTCAAGATGCAATGGCCCCTTATCAGGATCGGATGCGATGAACGGCTGGCTTATAGTTGTCTCTAAACTGGAAGAAAGCTCGACCTTCGCCTTCTCAGCCGCCTCCTTGATGCGTGCAATGGCGGAACTATCCTTTGAAAGGTCAACTCCCTGCTCGCGCTTGAACTCGGTAATGATATAGTCCATGATCCGCTGGTCGAAGTCGTCACCGCCCAGATGGGTGTTTCCGTTGGTGGAAAGCACCTCGATGGTCTTGGCCTCTACATCAACCTCGATAACCGAGATGTCAAACGTCCCGCCGCCCAGGTCATAGACCGCCACCTTTGCCGACGTCTTTTTATCTAAACCATAGGCAAGCGCAGCAGCGGTAGGTTCGTTGATTATTCGCAAGACATCCAGCCCTGCAATCTTACCCGCATCCTTGGTAGCATGACGCTGGGAGTCGTTGAAGTAGGCTGGAACAGAGATAACCGCCTGCTTGACAGGCTCTCCAAGGTATGCCTCAGCCGCCTTCCTGAGATACTGCAGAATCATCGCCGAGAGCTCTGGCGGCGCCATCTTGCGGCCATCCACCTGAACCCAGGCATCGCCGTTATCTGCAGGAACTACCTTGAAGGAGACCCTCTCGCGCTCATCGGCGACCTCTGAGTAGCGCCTGCCCATGAATCGCTTTATGGAGTAGATGGTCTCATCAGGATGAAGCACCGCCTGGCGCTTGGCCAGGGTGCCGACCAGCCTTTCCTTACCAAAGGACACCACCGACGGCGTGGTGCGTCCACCCTCAGGGTTGGGTATAACAACCGCCTGTCCCTGCTCAACCACTGCTACACATGAGTTGGTGGTTCCCAGATCGATACCGATAACCTTTGCCATTTTCTCTTAAACCTCCTTGTCTTCACGGGATCGCTGTTTGCCCGTGGTCTCTTCTGAAGCTTCAGCTTCTTTCTTCTCTTCTTTAACCTCTCTGGCCACGATCACCTGCGCAGGACGCAGCAGGTAATCACCCAGCATGAAACCTTTTTTGGGCTCTTCCACCACCTGGCCAGGCTTCGCCTCGGAAGTCTCCATATACCCCAAGGCCTCCGCCTTTGTTGGATCGAACTCTTCGCCCAGACAACTATATTGCATTAACCCATACTTTGCAAGGGCGTCCGAGAACTGCGAGAAGATAAGCTCTACTCCCTTGCGATAGGATTCCAAGGTCTTTTCGTTATCCTCGGCATCAACCGCCAGGGCGCGCTCGAAGTTATCCCATATCTCTACTAGCGCTCCCAGCACCTCGGCTTGAGCCTGGATTCGGAGCTCTTCACGCTCGCGCTGCCAGCGTTTGCGCGCGTTATCGAACTCCGCCGCGGTGCGAAGCGCCAAGGAACGCATATCCGCCACTTCTGCATCTTTCGCGCGGAGTTCCTCCTTTAACTTTGACACGGGACCTTTTTTTACCATCTGCTTGTGATTATAAAAAGAAAGCCGTCTGCGTCAAGTTCCTCTGAACTTACGCACAGATAACTTCTTATCTCTAGGGGGGTTGACAAATTGCGCAAAATCCTTATAATTTTAATAATGATTAGACAAGGAGGTCGCATGGCGAAACGTTTTCTCGTTTCGGCAGTTTTGATTGCAGTGATATTCGTAGCTTTGACAGGTTGTGGCAACCATCCACCCCAAATAGTGAGCGTTACAGCTTCGCCGAGCACAGTAGCTCCCGGCGAAGAGGCCACGCTCACTTGCAATGCAAATGATGCCGACGGCAACCAGCTAAGCTACGAGTGGGAGTCGGTGGACGAAGATACCACCTACATAGAGGCCTCGTTTATCTGGCCCGCACCAGAGGAAACTGGTGATTATCGCTTCTACGTTACCGTCACTGATGGGCTTGGAGGAGTGGCCTACGACTCAACCTTAATCGTTCCCGTGGGTTACGCGGCGATTCCGGCGGTAAAGTTACTCCTTCCTCTAGAGGAAGATGTAGGTACCCGCGAAGTAACACTCGTCTGGAATCGCAGTGACTATCCCACCTGGTATGAATACAAGCTCTACCGCTCGGATGAACAGGCAAACGCCAGGGAAAACGGCAAGGTGATCGCCAGTATCGGTTACGATCAAGGCAAGACTCGCAATGACACGATATTCCTGGATAAGGGCCTTGACCCGGGAACCGACTACTACTATGTAGTGGCGACGGTTGACTCAAGCGACAATATGGCCTTCTCCAATGAGATTAAGGTTACAACGGAGAGCTTCTATCATCGCGGAAGCCAGTCCCTGGGTGGAGGACACGGCGTGCGTCTTGTCAACACCGGTAACTACATCTTCTGTGCCGCCAGGGAACGAGGGGTTTATGGCTTTACGATAAGCCCGGCAGGACCTGTTCCCGGATCGGTTATTCCACAGCCCAACAACAGCCTCACTGCTTATGCATACGATCTGGCAATCTCAGGAAGTCTACTCCACGTGGCGTTCGGCACTGAAGGCTACGTTCTCTATGGCATTACTAATCCCCAGGCCCCTGATTCCCTCTACCTGGTAGATACGGCAGCTCTTGGGGGAGAAGCTAGGGCTATATACGCGGAAGGTAGCGATATCTTCATAGGGACTACCACCCCAGCCGGTCTACACATCCTGCACTGGTACAACGTACCCCCTCCAATCGGACCACCTGTACTTATAGATACCGCTCTCTTGCACGACGTGCCCACAGATATTTACGTGAGCGGCAACTACGTCTATGTGGCGGTACAACACTCGGGGCTGGAAACTGTAAACTGGAGTCAGGGCACTGGTACCATCACCTACGCAAACCTCACCTCCACCAACGATGCAGCGAACCGTGTATATGTCCACGGCTCTTACGCCTACGTAGCCATCTCTTCCGAAGGTCTGCTTGTAGTGGACCTTTCTAGCCCTGGTAATCCCGTGATCTCAGGCTCGTGGAAAGACGAAGATAGAGGTAACGACGCTCAAGGAATCTTCTGCTCCTTCGAGAGAGGTTATCTAGCTGATGGAACCTATGGGTTGCGTGTTCTGAATCTCCGGGATCCCTTCAATCCGACATTAATCGGCACAAAGGAAGTAGGTAACGACCTCAAGGACGTCTGGGTAAAGAGCGAGGGTGACGTAACCCAGGCAATACTTGCCGACTGGTTCAACGCCATACACATGATCGAATGGTAACCCGTAACACACACCCGTAACCCGTAACACACCTCAAAAGATTCGAGGGGCCGAAAGGCCCCTCTTTTTTTTTACCCCAAGCGAACGCTTTGCATTCGCTTGGGGACCCCTTAATGCTCCTTTTCTCCTGACGGAGAAAAGATCGCAACACCCTCTCCCCTTGGGAGAGGGCTGGGGTGAGGGTAAATTAATCTTTGGGGGATAGAACCGTATGGACCGCTTCAGGAAGGGTGTCCGGATACTCCTCAACGTAGTGCAGGCCGCGGGACTCCTTTCGTGCAAGGGCCGAACGAAGGATAAGATCGCCGACGATCAGCATGTTGCGGAGCTGTTTGATGCCCGGACTGAAGATTCTCGCCGGATACAGCGCCTCTAGCTCACGAGAGAGCTCTGCAAGCCTTGCCCGGCCCCGTTCCATCTCCTTCGCGGAACGCACTATCCCTGCAAACCGCCACATCGTCTGCTTCAGAGACGAAACAAGGGAGTTAAGGAGCGACGGGTCCTCTATGCTGCGCAGTTGACGTTCAAACGGATTTATCTTATCTAAAGAGGGAAGACGAGCCTCTTCCTTGCTGGCAGCCTGTGCGGCGCGATCTGCGAAGACCAGGGCCTCAAGCAGCGAGTTGGATGCAAGCCTGTTTGCGCCGTGAACCCCGGTATGGGCGCATTCACCGGCTGTGTAAAGACAAGGGATGGAGGTTCTTCCCCAGAGATCGGTCTTTACCCCGCCAACAGAGTAATGGGCCGCAGGCACCACAGGCACAGGCTCGCGGGTGATGTCAAGGCCGAAGCGCTTACACGTATCGGCGATCATCGGGAATCGCTCAAGGATGCGCTTACTAGGTATGGACGAAAGATCCAAAAGCACGTAGTCAAGCCGCCTTGTTCGAAGCTCGTTGTAGATAGCGCGAGCCACCACGCTGCGCGGCGCCATCTCCTCATCCGGGTGATACCGAGACATGAACCGCTCGCCGTCAGGTGTTCGTAGTATTCCACCCTCGCCTCGCACCATCTCGGAGATAAGGAAGGCGCGGCCGTCAATCTTGAGGCCGAAGAGGGAGGTGGGATGGAACTGGATGAACTCAAGGTCGGCAACCTGGGCTCCTGCTCTCCATGCCATGGCTACACCGTCGCCGGTGGCTATGGGAGGATTGGTGGTGTGCTCATATACCCCACAGAGCCCACCGGTTGCAAGCATCACCACCCTTGCATGAATCTCTGCAAACTTGCCGCTCTCGTTGTCGAAACTTAGAACTCCTCGGCAGCGTCCGCTCTCATCAGTTAAAAGGTCGATAACGAAATGGTGCTCATAGAGTGCCACGTTAGGGGCTGAACGCACCGCATTAATAAGTCCCCACTCCACCGCCTGACCTGTGGTATCGGCGACATGGGCTACCCTGTGCCTGGTATGCCCACCCTCAATGCCCAACTCAAGGTGACCGCCCTCTGTTGAGAACTCAATCTCCAACTTCTGTAGCTCCCTTACAAGAGCAGGCCCCTCTCCGACCATAACCTGAACCGCTTGCGGATCGCAGAGACCGTAACCGGCTTTTACGGTATCTTCAAGATGCTGCTGAGGCGAATCATCCGACCCCAATGCCGCAGCAATCCCTCCCTGAGCGTAGTTGGTGTTGGACTCGGAATCATCTTTCTTAGTAAGGACAAGCACCCGACCGTGATTGGAGATCCGGTAGGCAAACCACAAACCCGCCATCCCTGAACCGACCACAAGGAAGTCGGTCTCGATACGCATATGCTAGAACCGCCAGGTCAGTTGAATACCTGGTGTGTCAAACCGAGGAACGATCCCCAGACGACTGGAGCCTACAGGGGAGAAAAATGCAACGTCCAAAGTGCTTGCAAGCCGTGTAAGCAACATCACACCAATAAACACAGTAGAGGTCTGCTGTGCCCGGCGCATCCGGATCCTCTGGTTGAAATACCCCATCATCAAGGAATCCGAACGCCACATCCAGGCATCTCCGCCTGTAAAGCTGTTAGCAGCAATGTAGTCCTGTTGCGCGGCAAGGTCGTCGGGATAAAGATCACGAGCCTCCCTGGCCACGTTGAGATTGTAGTCATCTGAGGAGAAATACTTCTCCATAGCAGCAAGGTAGATTCGGGAACGGTTGGAAGGATTGGCATCAGCATTCATCACCGCCATCCCTATAGCGGCCTGGCCTTTGTTGAAAGCGTCCCATCCGAAACCGGCCGCACCTGCAATTGCCAGACCATCGCCACACAAAAACAGCTCACCTTTAAGCCTGTAGCCCCGAATAAGCTCACCTGTTCCAGGTAGAAAAAGGGAGGCGAAAGGTGCAAGCTTTTCGGCACGGGTCAGTTCTCTTGTTGTTAGCGCCATCTCGGAAGCATCCTTTGCAACAGGCATCTGGGGAGTATCTGCTGATATAAAGATCAGGGTAATTATGAAACTCATCTGGCCTCCTCTCTCTATCGGATCACACCGAGTTTATAAAGCTCAACCGTTTTCTTCTCAGCCTTGGAGGCTTCAACGCGAACGATATATAACCCTGATACGACATCGGTCAGAAGCTCATCAAGCGGAATATCGTTCGTCATGTTTGGATCAAACGAAGGTTCTATGGTTCGCATCAGCTTGCCTGAGATATCCACGAGCTGAACCTTAAGGGCATCAACATCACCCAGTAAGACGTGCAGATACGCGTGATAGCGAGCCGGGTTGGGATAGACGTAGACCTCTGACAGGGAAACCGAAGGAGCAGGTAGAGCATTAAAGGTCTCTTCCAGCAAACCGGTATGGGCCGCATCGTGCATCCACTCGCCCCATGAAAGCTGTGAACCTGTGGTGCGCCAGACGTGAACCTTGCTGTTTAAAGTATCGACCACAGTACCTGCCAATACCTCCAGCTTGCCGTCATCGTCAAGGTCAGCAAGTGCCAGAGCTTTGCCTATCGGATAGCGGGTGTAGAGGGTTTTGTAAGGTTTCCGTGCACCTTGTTTGATAAGGTAGACCCCGTGATCAGGCGAACCTACGGCAATCTCCGCCTCGCCGTCCGCGTCAAAGTCCCCTACGACCGGCGAGGAGCGGAACACAAATGGTTCCTCAAAAGTGATAAAGTAGAGGTATCCGCCGTACTCGTAGGGTTCCTGAACCTGATAGGTTTCAGGGAAGACTAAAGGATACCCCGGGACTGCGGCACCGTTGGCGTCAAGCGCCCACAGGCCGTTGGCCGCTCCGAATAAGACCTCAGGCAGACCATCTGCGTCCAGATCGGCAAGTGCTGGGGTTGTTAGCGGAGAGGCAAAGCTGCGGCTTGAGCGGTATTTGACGGTTCCGTTCTGGGAAACCAAGAGGTAGCGGTAGTTGTTGTATTCGTAAACGAAAGCGATAATCTCACGCTCGCCGTCCCCGTCAATGTCGGCAACCAAGGGCGGAACATCGTTTTGAGCGGAGCCTATCCCTAAGTCCAGGGGGAAACCCTTCATGAGGTTCCCTGCCGCATCAAAGAGGTAAAGACGCCCTGAGGTGGCAAGAACCGCAAATCTGGCAGGTGAGCGCTGGACCAGAGCGAATCCGGGTCTAACCTCTTCGTTAAGATCTAAAGGATAATTCTCAAGTAGCGCCGCCGTATCTTCCTCTACGTTCAGGGCATAGATCTTACCGAACTCATCGGCCGTAAGGATCTCAAGATCCGTGTCCCCATCAAGATCGGCAAGCATGGGTGCTGCAAAGCTGCGACCCTCCATCCGGAACGGAAACCCTTGCTTGAGGGCCGCAACCCTTCCCCCTACAAGCGAATCAGGATCATATACCGAGACCATGCCCACTTCTCCTACAAGTACAATCTCCGGCAAGCCATCGCCGTCCACATCCCCGAGAGCCGGCGGTGAAGAAAGTCGGTAATCAAAGTTGAGGAACATAGGTTCAAAACCATTGTAGGGCGAACCGTCCGAGCGCCAGGCAAAGCCTATCCTGTGCTCACCAGAGCTGGAGGGCACACCAAAAGCGATCAACTCTTTATCACCGTCACCATCCAGATCGGCAACAAAGACCGAGTTGATCTCATCAAGATAATAAGCCTCCTGCGGAAAGCCGCCCAGCTTGCCCTCAAACGTAATCTGGACCCTCATCACGGTGTCGGATGGGTCGAGCACCCTAACAGTTATGCCTGTCTCGCCGTAGTAACCATCAGTCGAAGGATTAGTCGCAGGGCCGAACTCCGCGTTGCCGCCATCTGCAAAGAAGGGGTCAAACTCGGAGCCCTGGGTGGCGTAAGAACCCGAGCTCTCGTAGTACATAAGCTCGTAGTCCTGGATACCGTCCGCCTCCTCCATATCCACAGCGTTGTGCTTGCCGAAGGCGGTCCAGGCGTTAACGTAGTTGTAGTCTCCCCACTCGTCCACCACGTCCTCGTCAACGTGCCAGATGATTAGCCCTGAGCCGGGCTGAAACGCGTCGTACTCGCCCTCCACCACCCATACAGGCACACCGCCCTTAACGTCCACCTCGACCGTATCCACCGCTTTAACGTCGGTCTGGCGGTTCTCGATCAAAAAATACTCCTTAGGATTCCCCTTCTCATCGTAGCGTATAGGAACTTGTATAAGCGTAGGTCTTTCTTTGGCTTCCCAGTCCGGTATAAACAGGGTGTCGAACTCGGCGGAGTAAAGGGAGATAGTAGTGTCCTGGGTGACTACAATAGGGTCTTCCCAGCCGAACCAGTAGCGGTGGAACGCATCGTGCATCGAAGGTATCTGTCCTGCAGGGTAGCCGAGCCAACCACCGCCACCCATCAGCGACCATGCGCCCACACCCTGGGTGTAACCTGAAACGTCGTAGAGATCGTATCCGCCCAGGAGATGGGCAAATTCGTGATAATGCAGGCCGGGCAGACCGGTCATCACCCCTTCAACGCGCGGGCTCTCAGGAACGATTGACGCGGTGGAGATAGGAACGCCATTGACTTCCACGTAAGGCAGACCCGTATAGGCCTCAAGTGCTCCAGGTGTTATCGTAGCTGAGGCAAGGTCTGAGGTATAGCCGAACCAGTATGAGGATTGGATGGTGCTTCCCGCATGAAAGATGATAATCATATCAAAACCCGGATATTGATATCTGGAGAAATCTATCTCAGGGTCTTCTGCAGCAGCCAGCAACGCGTCGCGCATGAAAAGGGTAAGTCCGCGATCCAGATTGCTTGTATCGCCGTAGTAGGTCATCTTGTGCGGAACCTGGTAGCACCGGAACGGGTCTTTTGGATAAACGTCATAGGTGATCACCAGACGTCCTCTGGAGTTCAAGAGATAAAAATTCCGCAGCCCCTCCATCTGGTTCTCGAAGTAGGTCCTATCGTGCGGCGGATCGTAGTAAAGCCCGTCGGATGGTGAGCCGAAGCCGCGAAGGTCCATCTTCCCGTTGCCCCAGGTGAAGGGATCGTCGTCAGCGGGAAACTCAACCCTTATGGCAAGCACCCGTAAGGTCCCGGGAACCGGAATACCTGCCATAGACTGAAGATACTTTCGTGCTGCGGTATTAACCCGTGTAGGGGTGGTGGCTGAACGATACAGCAAACTTTTATAATAAGGATCATCCAACCTGGATTGGTAAGGCTGCACCGGTACTTTTATTCGTGTTGCAAAGAGCACCGCCGAGGCCAGAAGCCCTAAAAGGGTGATTCGTTTAATCATATGTATCTTTCTCCTTCCATCGGGTTAAAGATCAAAACGAAGAATGCCTCGGCTGCCTCCATAGTTTTTTTGCAAGTCTTCACTGAGACACGGAGAGAGAGGGATTCGAACCCCCGGGGCCTTTCGGCCCACACGATTTCGAGTCGTGCGCTTTCGTCCACTCAGCCATCTCTCCTGT
This sequence comes from Candidatus Stahliibacteriota bacterium, assembly GCA_004375895.1. Classification (GTDB taxonomy): domain Bacteria; phylum Hydrothermota; class Tepidihabitantia; order B3-TA06; family B3-TA06; genus B3-TA06. Next base: position 50,578 of record SOJW01000056.1, on the reverse strand, counting down.
TTGCGGACACGCTTGCTTCGCAATCGTGCCCGCATAAATATCTCTACGCATCTCACGCCTCATTTGTATTGACCTTGCGTCGCTCCTTAAAGAAAGACTGCATCAGCGCCTTCGCCTCATCGGCAAGCACCCCCTCAGTCACCTTGAAGGTGTGATTCAGACGCTCGTCACTACCGATCTTAAAGAGCGATGAGACCGCTCCGAATTTGGGGTCCCTTATGCCAAAAACCACCCGCGGGATGCGTGCAAGCACCGCAGCGCCCGCGCACATAAGGCATGGCTCCACAGTAACATAGAGCGTGCAATCCAGCAATCTCCACGACTCAAGTGCCACTGCAGCCGCGGTAAGCGCTATCATCTCGGCATGCGCAGTGGGATCGACAAGCCTTTCGGTCTGGTTGTGCCCCCGGCCTATTATTCGACCTTCGTGCACAACTACCGCACCAACCGGGGCCTCGCCATCGGCGCAAGCTGCCTTGGCCTCCCGCAACGCCTCACGCATCCAGCGTTCGTCTGAATCTATCAATCTTGCGACTCCTTTTCAGGCCTCTCCCCTCTTCAGGACTAAGGATAGCGATAAGTTGAACGCTGTCAACCCGCCCGCCCGTAACACCCGTAACGCCCGTAACACCCCTTTTTACCGTTGGAGGATTACACCCCAGATGTTTATGAGCCTGTAGGGGCATGGCATGCCGTGCCCCTACGAATGGCCTAGAGGCCGCTTTATACGCCCGGAGGGATTCGAACCCACAACCTGCTGATCCGTAGTCAGCTGCTCTATCCAGTTGAGCCACGGGCGCGATAGATGTATTCTAGCAAGAGAGAAGCGTTTGTCAAGAATGCGGGCCGACCTGATACCCTATGGGGCACTCAGTACCCCAAGGGGCACGCTGAGGTCGGCCCCTACATTTCTTCGCCCCAGAGGGAAAGGAAGTAATGGTTCTCCTCGCCCTCTGGGAAAGGAGTTAGAGGTGAGGGTCTGCGATCTTTTGACCTCTGGTCAAAAGGAGCATTTAATTTGGGGTGTCCTACCAGCTCAGCCCGAACCACACCCCGATGCCTGCGAACAAACGCACGTCCCAGTCGTCGGCAAAATAGCTTAAATCAACACCGCCTTCTCCGAAGAAGTGCGAGTATCTCGAGACAACGTAAGCTGCGCCGCCACCTAAGGTAATCCAAATCCGGGAAGAGGTGATGTCTCCGATATCGCTTATTATGGATGTAACGCCTATGCCCAGCCCTCCGAAGCCATAAGGACGCCAATCCTTGTAGCTTCCCATGAATACCCCCTCAATCGGCGAACCCATGTTGAGACCCAGATAGTTTGAGTTTTCGTAGGCGGTAAGTTCAAGGATGTTGGTTCGCACCCAGATTTGATTCTTGTAAAGGTTCAGCATCGCCTCGCCCTGGAAGCTAACCGGATAGATGGACTCATCGCCTTCAAAGAATCCAACCGAAAGCTTGGGGCCGAGCATCAAGGGAAAGGTTTTCTTGCTTGTGCGCGCCGCATCCATAGAAATGGGGCAAAGGATCACGGCAAAAGCAAGGATAAGTGCAATGCGTTTCATAAACTCCTCCAAGGTTGAAAGCCAATAAAAAGATGGCCGGTTATTTACACCGGCCATCATACCAATGGACGAGGGATTAGTCAACCCCAGAGGGTTGTCCCAGCTAGATATCATTCGGTAGGGGGCATCTCCTCAGGAGACATTCCCGGACCTGGCGGAACCCAATGACCTCTCAAGCCTCCGCCACGACGTCGGGGACCACGGTGTCGGCCTCCACCACGACGCAAGGACTTGATCTTCTCGATCTGCTCGTCGGTAAGTATATTGCGCGCCGCAAAGTAGAGATCAACCTGAGTCAGTTGGAGATCGGTTCGAAGCGAACCTATCTCGCGTACCTTTGCCTTGATCTTAGACTCGTTAGGTTCATCCGCATCCATGAGCTTTTTAAGTTCAAGCTGCTCGCGCTCGATCTTCTGCTTTATCTCAAGCACCTTCTCCTGATGGGAGTAGCAAAGCTCCTTGAGCTTTTCCTGCTGATCGGCGGTAAGGTTGAGTTCCTCCGCCGCCTGCGGGGTAAGAAGCAATCTAAGGCGCAAACCACCGAAGTGCCCCGGACCTCCATGCTGGCCGCGCGGCGTCCCGAAAAGACCGACCAGGATTAAGGGCAGTGCTGCCGCTATCCTAAGCATCCTATTCCTCCTTATTAAAGGATTGATTCGTAACTGTTGGACACCAACACATCAAAAAGGTTTAATCGGCCTTGACAGCTTCCCTGCACAGCCTATGCTTAACGAATGGCGATGCTTCTACTTGCTCTCTGTGGGGTGATGGATACACTTGAACTTCCAGAACCTGCCTCGGCTATCTTTGCCACAACCGATGGTAAGCTTGGGTATCTTTCAAGAACCGGCGAGGAGATATTAATAAAAGAAGAAGAAGGGTGGAAGAAGTTTCCCCTGCCCGAGCGTTTTCTCCTGGTGCAGAGGATTCTTGTAAAAGGCTCTTTATGTTACATCCTTGCAGAGCGCACCCTGAGGCTTTTTGATCTGCGCACCTCGCGCAAAGCAGTGATCGCCGAGGACGTTGACGATGCGGCCATCAATCGCTACGGCGAGTTATGGGTGCTTTCTGCGTTCAATCTGCGGCGGCTCTCGCCTTTGGGAAGGGAACTTGAGATTCGCAAGCTCAAGACCCTACCTGCCTCAATCTGGGTGATAGCTGACAGCCTTTATCTGGAGGATAAGGAGACGCCGCCGCTTGATGAGGGGTTAAGGCAAAAGTTAACGGAGGCTGTGGTTACGATCGAAGAGATCTCCTCTTCCCGCTTGGCTCTGTGCGATAAAGGCGTTTATGTATTAATGGACTCACGCAGAATCTTAAGGGTAGGGAAGTAGACCCGTAAGGATGAACCTGCTGCTCCTGTCCTTCTTACTTTCTTCCATCCTAACCCCGCATGAGGAAACCCTTGTCCTTGAGCCGGGAAGAAGTGAGTATCCACTCATATACCCTCTTGTTGTGGAAGGAACATTTGAGATGGAGTCTCTCGATTCCGGATATGAGGTTAAGGATGGAATCCTTTACCTTGAAGCACCACCTGCGGAAACCCTTGTTGTGAAAGCTCGCTATCTGAGCCTTGAGGACACCGCAATAGCTCCGGTAAGGATCCACGAGCCAAATAAGGAAAGCCGATTTGTCTCATCAGACTCGTCTAGCCGAGAGATTCCGGTGCAAACAAGGGGAACCCTCGAGGTGCACGGTTCAAAGACCTTTTCCATATCGGTAAACGAGGGGGGGATAGGCGATATTGACCAAGGACTTTCTGTTAACGTATCCGGTGAGCTTACAGGGGTTGATGTCGAGGCCTATCTTACAGATGAAGAAGGAACCTTTATCCCTGAAGGCACCACTGAACGAATCGAGGGGTTCGACAGGATCGCGATAAGCCTTTCCCAGGATAGATGGAAGCTTTCCATGGGCGATCTTGATCTTGCCCATTCCCTGCCAGGCTACGGTGTGATCCAGCGCAGGTTGCAAGGCGCTGCCGGTGAGTTTTCGCTTGAGAGGTTTGGGGCACGTGGCGCGTTCGGCATAGACGGTTCAAAACAGGAACGTGAGGTATTAGATACGGAGGACGGCAAGCAGGGACCTTATTACGTGGGCCAAAGGGATTCGGATCAGCCGGTTATCCCAGGAAGTGAACGGGTGTATCTGGACGGCAAACTTCTGGAAAGGGGCATCAAGAAGGACTACGTCATCGATTACTCGACCGGAGAGATAAGATTTACAAACTATCGCAGGATAGAAGCGAACTCAAGGCTTGAGGTAGACTACACCTATGCCGGGACAGACTACCGCTCGAACAACGAGCTCGCAGGATTCAACACAGGGCCTTTTGAAGGTCTTTTTTACCGGGAGGCCGACTCCCGAACACACCTTTTTCACGCGTGGTCTGGCGAGCAGCAGGCCGTACTTGATACGGCAAGGGGTACAGAGGCGATACTGCCTAGCGGACGTTATGTCGGCGAAAACAAGGGAAGCTACACGATTGAAGACAATCATTACGTATGGACAGGACCGGGTGCAGGCTCATACGACGTCAGTTTCCGCAGGGTTGACGACGCCGAAGGCGACTACGTGCTCGATCCTGACTCAGGCTTCTTCCGCTACATTGGCCCGGATTCAGGCGATTACAGGGCCGAGATACTCACGAGCTTGCCTTCACGCGAGGAGGCCTTATTCTTGTCACTTGATGAAGACATAGGAGCTTTGAATCTTTCCGTCTCCACCATAGGATCACGCAGGACGCCGAATCTGTATAACGAAACTAATATGCTCTTCGGCCATGCGCACAGGGTAAGAACAGGGATAGAAACCGAACATATCCAGGTAGAGCTTGACCATAGATTACAGACACCCCAGGTTTGGATTCCAGCAGACGGTGATGACGCAGAAGCTGCAGATCGTTGGAACCGCGACTCGCTGCCTCGAAGTTTTAACGCACAGAGCCTTGGTGTTACGGTGATTCGAGAGTCCTTAACACTAGGGGCCCAGGGCGGGCATCTTTGGACCCAAGAACACGAATTCAGGACAGGACTCGCATCAAGTGCACCCTTCTTTGATCTTTCGGCAGACTGGCTAAAAGAGCGGCAACGCGCGCAGGCAAACCTCTATCCGCGCATAGGTATATTCACCCCGCTGGCAGGACTTGGGTTCGAGAACTATACACTGGACACTGCTAATACAAGGAACATCGAGCCTCTTTTAGGCCTCACGGTCTCGCCGATAAATGAATTAACAATGAAAACCACAGTCTCAAGACGCATTGACCAGAGGAAGGATGAAAACTGGGAAGACACACTATACTACGATCGTCTCGGCGTTGGAGGTAATTGGGAGGGAGATAAGCTTTCTTCATCTGTCAACACCGGAATAGAAAGAATGTCTTACCTGGATGCAGCGGAAGGTAAAAAGTGGCAGGCGTTCTACGCCGATATCTATACGAACTACACCCCATCGTCCCGCATAAGGGTTTACGCTGATCTGTCCCAGCAAACCACCCGCAGCAGGACTCAGATAGTGGAGTATATACCTGTCGAGCCGGGCACAGGCGACTATGCAAGGGACCCGGAAACAGGCGAATATATACCGGACGAGCAGGGAAGCTACAAAAGGATAGTAAGAACAGAGGAAGGGGCAGCCCCGGAGATTGAGCGGGATGCAAATCTCGGCACAGACCTCAACTTTAATCTAATAAGGCTCTGGAGTGCATTGAGCTACCAGGAATCGCCTATATCGAACTCCCTTATCGCATCAGGAAGGATCACACTCTTGCCAAGAGAGACAATACTCAACCTTATCCTTGAACCCAGCTATCGCAGCCAGCGTTTCCCCTCATGGGGGCAAACCGATGAGACATTGGAGGGCTGGGGTAGCCGCATCGAGTTGCGCTCACGCGTGCATCCCGATTATCTCGTAAGGCTCGAAGGTTCCTACGATACCGAGGAGCGGCACAGAGGCCAGCAACCGCTGCGTTCCCGCGAGGAGGTATCGGCAAGCCTTGCACCAATTATCAACCTCTGGCTGCGGATCGAACCGCAGATAGGCTTCGGCACGCTCACCGCAGAAGAACCTTTTTACTATCCTGAACTAGGGGAAATTATCATACGACGTGCATGGGTTGGGACCAATCTTGAAAAACGCTTTGAAGAGCTGAAGTTGACCGCCGGAGCGCTCTTCACCCAGCGCCAGCCGAACGTTACAGATCTCCCCTACCTTATATCACGCGACGACCCGCCGGGCTTGCATCCTTCGTGGACCGCGGGTGCGGAGCGCTCAATCGGCAAAGGACTTTCCATGCGGCTGGAGTACGAAGGCAACCTCTACCCTGACGAGCGCGGTCTGGAGAACTCCTTCGAGCTATCTGCTGGAATGTACTTCTAACACCTCGATCCCTAAGATATCAGAGATCCACAGACTGATTAAAGGCAGGACGAAACTACTGGATGGAGTCGGGCAGAACCAGCTCCCGCAGGCCGGATTGCTTTAGTTCGGCAAAGGCGCGATTGCCCTTAAGATAGACGTTGGTCACAGGCTCAGGCAGCTTTGATGCCTTAAGAACTTCTATCCAGGTTCTCTGGCTTAAGGTAAAGACGAGCACGCTGTCCGCTTTGGCCACTATCCCGTCAGGGCGGCGGTCGAGGTTAAGGTCGTGGAGTGAGTGGGTAAGCTGACGTGTGGAGTGTTCGGCAATCACCCAGGCCCCGTAGTCTTGGAGGAACGATCTGAACCGGTCGGCCTCGGCACGGGTTCTGAAGAAGCCTACGCGGAACTTCGTCAGCCCACCTTCCTTGACCGTGTAGTAAGGTAGGCCCTGGCGCGCCAGGTTCTCCATAAGGGGACCGAAACTTATGGGATTTGCGAACGCACCCACCTGCAGGGAAAAGGCCTGACCTTCGGTTATCTTCACAGGCTGCACAAGATAGCTTCTGGTCTGCTGGCTTGCACCTGGAAGGGCAAGCTTCTCCCCGCACACGAACAACGGTTTGCCGAAGAAGGGGTAAGCCGAAGAGTGTGTGTTACGGGTGCACGAAGCGTTGAACGTATCCGCGGGAACCAGTGAGGGGAGGCTAACAGTGATAAGTGAATTACCGGCAAGGACGGTTGCGAAGCCCTCTGAATCTATCGTGGAGAGTTTCCTGATGTCGGCAATCTGCGTTCGTGCGAGGAGGGTTGAAGATGCTGGATCGGCAAGAACAAGCTCTGAGGCAGTGGCGGCAAGCACCTTGCCCTGCCAGGCGCTGACGCGTGTAGGTTCTGAGCCTAGATTGAGGGATGCAGATTTCCTTGTCGAAGGTGAGAAGAACCAAAGCCCTAAGGAATTACGATCGACAAGGGTTGAACCGATGAGCAATGGATAGCGCGGTATCCAGGGCAGCTTCACATCAATAATCTTCTTGGTATTTGGATTGTAGGTAAAGGCGGAAAGACCGCTCGCGGGAAGAAACAGCAACTCGCCTGAGGGCAGCAAGAACATAGAGGAAGCCAATCGAGGCAGCCCATAGGTGTAAAGCAAACTCATCTTTGCAGCCGAGCCTTGCACCACGCTTAACGCATCTGCACCAAGAAGGTAGATTCGGTCGTCCGTGCCGATCACAGCGCTGCTGTATGCCCTGTCCAGCCGGAAGACCGCCGACACCTGCTCGTTAGCTGGATCTACGGCAAAAAGCGCCTGGGAAGTAAGAACATAAGGACGCGATCCAACGAGTATGGTAACCGGGGTTCCAAAAAGCGGTACGCGGCTTGAGCCTTCAGAGGTTACGATCCTGAGATCGTGGCTATCAAGAAGATACGCCTTCCCCTCATGCTCGACATAGGAAGCGGCAAGCACGGCGGATGCAAGGAGCGCTAAAGAAGCGAGTAGTCTCACTGCTCCCCAAGAGCCATGAGCGCTATGCGGAGTATAAGCTCGTCGTATGAGATGCCGAGAACATTTGCTGCAGCCGGCAGATCACTCAAATCGGTCAACCCTGGAATGGTGTTGACCTCAAGCAGGTAGGGTTGAGAGTTTTCTGCCAGCATGAAGTCTACCCTGCCGAAGTGACGGGCGCCTATGGAGCGGAAGGCACGCAAGGCCAGCTCCTGGGTGAGTCTGGTCCGCTCCGGGTCCATGCGTGCAGGACAGATGAACTCGGTAGCACCTTTGGTGTATTTGGCCTGGTAGTCGTAGAATTCCTGGGTCTTGGGGACAAGCTCCAGCAGAGGCAGCGCCTGGTCTCCAAGGATACCTGCCGTTCCAGTCATACCTGATATAAACTCCTCAAGAAGCACGTCACCGAACTCGGCCTGAAGGCGCCGGGTCTGCTCAAGCAGTGCAAGCTCATCATGAACGATATGCACGCCAACGCTTGAACCTTCAAAACGCGGCTTGATTATTACCGGAAATCCGAACTCCTGGGCCGCCTTTTGTGCCGCTGGCACGTGGTCTGCATCTCCTGGGAGGGGAACGAACCGGGGGGTAGGTATGTCGTTGCGGGCAAAGATCCACTTTGAGACCCACTTGTCCATCCCGATCGCCGAGGCCGCCACCCCTGAACCGGTGTATGGAATACCTGCAACCTCGCAGAACCCCTGAAACGAACCGTCCTCCCCTGCCCTACCATGGAGGGCAATGAAGATAATGTCTGGCTTCTCCTTCAGGAGCTTGGGAAGATCATCGGGTGAGACTAGATCGAAGCTCACCGCCTCGATCCCTTGCCTCCTTAAAGCCTCGAACACGTTGCGGCCGGAGAGCAGGGATATCTCACGCTCCGACGACCATCCGCCGGAACAGACAACAACGCGCTTGCCCTTCAGAGGCTCAACCAAACCCTTATCCATCGAACCTCCTTTTTATCCTCCTTTTCGCTAGAAGCGAAAAGATCGGAGTCCACCTAAACCCTATATTAAACCCAAATGAACCTTGCAGAGCCATCACGCAACCTCACCTACTCTTCCCCGCTTCTGCCGCCGCCCTTGTTTTTTATAACCCCCAGTTGTTGCGATCTTTTTCGCGGAGCGAAAAAGGAGCATTTTCAACCATACTTTAGATAGCAGCACTTCTTGTACTTCTTGCCCGATCCGCACGGACATGGGTCGTTTCGTCCAACCTTCTTTTTTATCTTGACCGGCTTGGACCTGCCTTGCTGAACCCGTGGGTTAGCAGTCCCGCTGGGAACGGCCGAAGTCTCCTCCTTGTAGGCATGCACCGGGGCCTGGCGCCTTACCGGAGCCTGTCTGAGCTGGGCGCGGAACAGAAGCTTGGTGGTCTCACGCTGCAGTGATCTTACCATCTCTTCATACTTGCCGTATGCCTCTTTTTTGTACTCGATGATGGGATCCTTCTGTCCGTAGCCGCGCAGGCCTATGCCGCGCTTAAGTTCGTCCATCTCCCGCAGGTGATCACGCCAGTGCCGGTCGATACCGGTAAGAAGGACCAGATTCTGAAGTTCTCGAAACTTCTCCTCACCCAGTGTTTCACGACGCACCTTAAACGCCTCATCTGCCCGATCGTTAAGCATCGCAAGAAACTCTTCGAGCTTGATCTTTGCCCGTTCATCGACAGGGGGCATCTCAAAGTCAAGCATGAAATAGCTTACGAAATCCATCTCTAACCCTTCCCAATCCCATTCATCCCCGCCGTGGCCCTTGCAATGATCTTCGACTATAGAGTCGATTACTTCGCCGAAATAAAACCGGCATAACCCGTCGAGGTCCTCGCCTGCAAGGATCTCGTCACGGGTGGCATAGATCTCCTCGCGCTGCCTGTTCATCACGTCGTCGTATTCCAGAAGCCGCTTGCGCATCTCGAAGTTGTTCTGTTCAACCCGCTTCTGGGCGTTCTCGATGGCCCTGGTCACAAGGGGCGATGAGATAGGCTCCATCTCTTTGCCGCCGAAGCGCTCGATTACCTGATTCATGCGATCGGCCCCGAAGATACGCAAGAGGTCGTCCTCGAGGCTTAAAAAGAAGCTGGAGGCACCCGGATCACCCTGACGTCCTGAACGGCCGCGCAGCTGGTTATCTATCCTTCGGGATTCGTGGCGTTCGGTTCCGATGATCAAAAGGCCACGAGGGAAGTCATCCTGGCATCCTTTGGAGCGCTTGAGGCGCTCCATCTCAGCATCGGTATGAGCCTCCTCGATATTGCATTGGCTGGGGATTTGCAACACTTCTGGTGTGAGCTTGATGTCGGTTCCGCGACCGGCCATGTTGGTAGCTATGGTCACCTTGTGCATCTGACCTGCCTCGCGCACGATCTCCGCTTCCTTCTGGTGATGCTTGGCGTTCAGCACGTTGTGGTTAATCCCATTGCGGCGAAGCATACGCGCAAGGGTCTCTGAAACATCCACAGAGGTGGTGCCAACTAGAATCGGTCTGCCGGTATCATGCCATTTCTTGATCTCATTGATCACCGCTTTGTACTTCTCGGCGCGTGTCTTGTAGACGATGTCAGAATAATCAATACGGCGCACCAGTTTATTGGTTGGGATCCCAATGGGATCATCCATCTTGTAGACCTGCACGAACTCGTTGGCGTCGGTCATGGCCGTGCCTGTCATACCGGCCAGCTTTTCGTACATGCGGAAGTAGTTCTGATGGGTTATGGTCGCGACGGTCTGGGTCTCCTCCTGGACACGCACACCTTCCTTGGCCTCTAACGCCTCGTGCAGGCCGTCTGAGTAGCGGCGACCTGGCTGGAGGCGACCGGTGAAGGGATCAACTATGATAACCTTTCCCTCGGCAACGATGTAGTCCTCGTCTCGGTCGAAGAGAACGTAGGCCTTTAAGAGAGCGTGGTGGTTATTGAGCATCTCACTCTTGCGCGCGTACTCGTCGTAAAGGGCCTCCTTTGTCTTGAGCCTCTGTTGTGGATTAATGTCTACACGCTTATCTATCTCTGCAAGTCCTGTAGAAAGATCAGGCAGTGTAAAAGCGTCGGGGTCAGCCGGATTGAGGAGTGCTCGGCCCTTCTCGTTGAGTTCAACCGCACGCATGTGCTCGTCGTAGGTGAAGTAGTTCTCGGCATCGAGTTCGTGAAGCTTCTTGTCGCGCATCAGAGCGAGCTCGATGTCGTCCACCAGGCGCCTCATCGAACCTTCCTTCTGGATTCTGAGGAGCTTCTTGTGCTTTGGTGTGCAGCGGCGTACCATTAAGAGGAGTCGTGCCGCGTCCATCTCCTTTTCTTCCTGGATAAGCCTCTCAGCCTGTGCTACGCGTTCGTTGGAAAGCCGCTGCTGGGCTTCGAAAAGCCTCGCCACACCAGGCTTGTATCGCATATAACCGCGGTCTACGTACTCGGTGGGACCGGAGATAATAAGAGGGGTACGCGCCTCGTCTATAAGCGCCGAATCCACCTCGTCAACAATCGCGTAGGCGTGAGAGCGCTGTGCCTTGTGATCCAGCGAGTGCACCATGTTGTCGCGCAGGTAGTCGAACCCGAACTCGTTGTTGGTGCCGTAGGTGATGTCTGCACGATACATGGGCTGACGTTCGGCAGGTGACATGCCGGTCTGGATTACACCGACCGAGAGACCAAGATACTCGTAGATGGACCCCATCCACTCCCGGTCACGTGCAGCCAGGTAGTCGTTGACCGTGACAAGGTGAGCGCTTCGGCCCATGAGGGCGTTGAGGTATAGAGGCATGGTAGCAGCAAGGGTCTTACCCTCACCGGTGCGCATCTCGGCGATCTTGCCCTCGTGGAGCACCACAGCGCCGATAACCTGCACGTTAAAGGGAAACATGTCCCAGGTGGTCTCGAAGTCGCGCACGTCCCATGCATTGCCCAAAAGCAGGTAGCACGCCTCGCGCACAATGCTGAACGCCTCGATCATTATCGGCTCAAGCGCGGTGTTGGTGAGTTTCTTCCAGAGATCCTTGCGTTCCTCTTCGTTCGCTTTCTTGACCTCCGCTTCGATCTCGCGGGCACGCTCCTTGAGGCGCTTCTGCCATGCGCGGGTGCGGGCAACCAACGCGGGACGAACCCTGGCTTGAAGAATCTTCTTGGCCTCAAGCCAGGCCTTTGAAGCACCCTGCTCCTTGGCCTCAAGCTCTGCTCGCAGCTCTTTGTAGATGGGTCTTCCCACCTTCTCCTCGAGATGCTCGCAGAGCCAGTCATCGCCTGCGCCTGCCCAGGGGTTGCTTGCTCTGACCTCGTTTTCGATCCCCCAGTAGATAGCACGCCAGTCGAACTCCGCAGGTTCGCCCGCTTCGCCCTCGGCAAACCACTCCGCTGCCTTCTCTTCTGCCTGGCGGATTTTCTTAGCTCGTTCTGGATCGTCAGGCGATATATCCTTGACGAGCTCTGCCCAGCGGCGCTCGAACTCTGCCGACTGTTTGCGAATCTCCTCTACCCCCATCCCCACCAGGTGGGTGATGGGAGGAGGCTCGGACGGGTCCGCCGACCCGTAGTCGTGCAGGGCGAGGAGGATGTCGTTGACCTCCTCGACTATCGGTTGCATCCTGCGAATCTCCCGCTCCTGCTTGGTGCCGAAGAACTTCTGCAAAACGTTAGCCATACTACCTCTATTATGTAAGGATTTAGACCTATGTCAACACACCCGTACCCTTGAGGGGGCATTTTCATTATTACTGGAGCTGCGCTCGACTCATTAAGGAAATAACACACCCGTACCCCTGAGCGGGTATTTTCATGATTACTCGAAGCTAATATTGGGGTGTGTTACGGGCCATAGCATCTCCTGACCACTTGTAAAACCGCCCCTCACAGCCATTTCAAGTCTGTGTTCATACTCCAAGCCGATTTGCCGATGCTCCCTGCGATCTTTTGCCCTCCAGGCAAAAGGAGCATTAAAGCAAGTTGACAATCCCTTCTACCCGCATAGACTGTTTTATGAGACAAAAAGTTCTCTGGTTCCTTTCCATATCGATGCTCTTACTCCTCGCCTGCAAACCCAAGCCGCCGACCCTTATACTGCACAACTCCTGTTCAGGATATACCGAGCTGCGAAAGATCTCGTTCCCTACGAAGCGAACAAAAATCTTGCTCGATTCACTGGGATTACCCGACTCGGTGGGGGAGCCGGACATGTCAGCGGCCTATCAGATAGATACGCGCATCTGCGTCCACCCCAGAGACAGAAGGCGACTCAATGCACTTGATCCCATCTTTCCCCAAGCCGAGATCGTCAATGGTGAGACAAAAGGAGAGATTCACGTCTGGACGGGAATCAACGGGCTTAGCTTCGATTCGATGCCCTTCTCGAGGCGGATACTCGTGCTCAACGGGACCTCAAAAGCAGGTCTTGCGCGCGACGTCTCCTATAGATTCAACAAAAGATTCGGTCTCTTCCCGCTCCAGCCTCAGGACGCGGATTCCCATACGGTTAAGCAGACTATCCTGTTCTGCTCCCCTGGCGACGTCCCGCTTGCCGAGAAGCTCATAGGCTACCTGAGAACGGGTAGGGTTGAGGTGCGAACCAATCTTGTGGATATGGTACTGGTGCTTGGCGCGGATATGCTGAATCCAACCACAAAGGCTAAGCACTCCAGGGGTATCTCGATCGTTGTGAAGAAGTTGCTGTTTGAGCTTTTGATCTTCAAGGACGGCACCCTCATAAAGACCTACCCTGTGGCTATCGGCAAGAGACGCGGGGACAAGCAGAGGGTGGGTGACAATCGCACGCCCGAGGGAGATTTTACGATCACCTCGATTGAGGATTCGCACACCTGGGAACACGACTTCGGTGACGGCAAGGGGCCGATTTCTGGAGCTTACGGCCCGTGGTTTTTGCGGCTCTCGACACTGGCGTCGCAGACAAAATCTGGGAAACAGTGGGTAGGTATTGCGATCCACGGCACACACGATGAGGCATCGATCGGCACCCGCGCCACCGAGGGCTGCATCCGGATGAGAAACGAGGACGTGGAAGAACTGAAGAAGATGGTAAAGGTAGGGACGCCGGTTAGAATTGAAGAGTAAACCACTTGACAAGGTCGAAGTTTGGGATATACTTTAATTTAAAGGAGGAAAATTCTCTATTCCTAAAGATGGAGATGGCTAGTGGCTAAAATACTTGCCGACCGTGAGATTAAGAAACTTTTAGGGTCTGTCTTCATTGACGCCGATGAGGAATTTATAAACCCTAACGGGATTGAACTCCGTCTGGGTGTAAAAGTACGTTTTCACTCCACAGGGGAAACGAAGGAACTTCACCCAGACTCCTTTCTTAAGGTTAATCCTGGTGAGTCTGTCTTGATTTCCAGTATGGAAAAGATTGACTTCACAGCGAAGACGGTCCAGCATCTCTACCCTAACAAAATGTTGATGGGCCTAATTACTCCCACCACGACCATGATGAGAGAAGGTATTGCTCAAGTAGCAACGAAGATTGATGCTGGTTTTCGAGGCAATCTAAATTGGGGCCTTCGTAACGGCTCTGCTAAGGAACTCATCCTCCAATACGGCGAGCCTATCTTCAAGCTCACTATCTTCTTGCTCGAAAAGGATGAATTGCCCGATATACCGTATGGGGAGGGAAAAACCGATTTTTATCAAGATACCGACGGTATTAAAGGCTCTGCGCGTCACCTTCCCGCTGATATCCCGAAAGATAAAATCGTGTCGTCGAGCTTCGACAAACTTGACCCTAAGAAGCAACTCCGTGAGGCGGGATATCCATTCAATCATATTGGTACAGAGTTAGTAGACCTCCACGGAAAGTTTGAGGTAGTTTCGAAGGATGTAACACTTTTGAAGGGCGAATTCGAAAAGCGAACAAGCGAGTTATCCTCGAAGATCGAAAAAGAGACCGGCGACCTTTCTAAAAAAATAGAGGAACAAGGCAAAACTCTGGGAGAGAAAATAGATACGGTATTCCAGAATAAGTTCCTACGTCTGGGCAGCTTCATCGTTGGATCCATCCCTATTATATCGGGGGGAATATTGTTTTTACAAAACCAGAAATTAAGTATCGGGGTTATCCTGCTTATCGTATTAGGTACGGGGGCCCTAATAATCTTTACCGGCTATTTGCTCACCCGGAAAACCAAATAACATCCCAAAACCTTTAATCCACTTCCCAACTTACCTCATAAGTGTAACTTATTAGAAACCTGCAAGCTAACCTTCAGATCAACACCTCCCTCATCCCATCACAACACCAACTGGGATTTTGCTTTGGAGTGCGACAACCGCGTTGTCGCCGCAATCAATGGGAGTATAAAAAGCAATGACACGGTCATTGCACTCCATACCTGTGAACTCTATCGTAGGGGCGGACCTTAAGGTCCGCCAGGATTATTATAATTCGGGCCGACTTGAAAGTCGGCCCCTACAATCTGTGAAAATCTGCGTTCCGAAGGGAAACGAGTGAAACGAGTTTCAATCTGTGGTTAAAAAAGAGATTCCCCCTCCCTTTGTGGAGGGGGAACTATAAAGCGCATCCCCTGCCGTCAGCTGTTAGCCGTCAGCCGTGAGCTGTCATTTGTCCAGCTTTTGTCCAGCTTTTGACCAGCTTTTGACCAGCTTTTGACCAGCTTTTTTGTGACGAGTGCGATGTAAACCTGACGCGACGGGTGCGGGATGGCCGATGCCGATTTGGGGATAAAGTTTACTTCCGATTAACTGAAATTCTTAATTTCACCCAATTAGTTTAACATTGTTCAAGAGGGACTTGACAAAGTTCAAAAATTCACTATAATTTCACCATGACTGAGAAGAAACTCATCGGACGATGTCCGGCCTGTAACGGAAGTCTCTATATTTCGGAACTTAGCTGCCGCGAGTGCGAGGTAAAGATCCGGGGGGAGTTTGAAGTTCCCATGTTCTCGCGACTTACAGACGATGAGCGCGAGTTTTTGATGATCTTCCTGCGCTCCAGGGGCAGCCTAAGAGACGTACAAAGGGAACTTGCGCTCTCCTACCCTACGGTGCGTAACCGCCTGGACGCATTACTGGCCAAGATGGGCATCATCACCGCCCGCGCCTCCCATGAAGAGATAAGTGACGTACTTGATAAACTTGAAGCAGGCGAGCTCTCTGCAGAGGACGCGGTAAAGCTCATCAAAAAAGAAGAGTCAGAAGAAGAATAAAGGAGGAAGACGTGAAAGAACAAGTGGAGAAGACAATGAATCCAAAGGAAAGAATCCTCAAGCTTCTGGAAGACGGCAAGATAACAGCGGATGAGGCGGCCAAACTCCTGGAAGCCTTAAAGCACAGCTACGCCAGTAACGCACACGCTCACCCACATTGTGGACCGATGTTCATCAAGCACAGCTTCGGCAGGCATCACTTCGACACCTGCTGCCACCCCCCTCATAAGAAGGTGATCGTCAAGATGAGGGGCGAGTGTTGCGAGGACCCCGAAGATATCGAGCTCATGACGTTCGGCTGCTACGGCTGAGGAGGAAGGAATGGAAGAAAGAGAACGAATCCTTAAGTTATTGGAGGAGGGCAAGATAAACGCCGACGAGGCTGCCAAACTCCTTAACGCCTTAGGCGAGACCTACCGCTGGGCTCCGAGACACGGACCAGGTCCTGACCTCGGCAAGCGAATCGCCCGTAAGGTGGAGCTTTCTCTCAAAGGCCTGCCTGAGATGATCGAACGCAACATCTGGTTTGCCACCAAAGGTGCAGAAAAGGAACTCAAGTTCGACCCCAGGGAACGATTTACCGTCAAGGCGGTAGCAGGCGATGTGAGGATCACTGGGGATGACGAGCAATCCATCCGCATCAAGCTTCAGGGCGGACATAAGGTAAACGAAACCGAAAACGAGCTGGCCATCAAGGTCATGTCCGGAGACCTTGACGTAAAGGTCCCGAAATCCCAGAAAGTGGTGATGAAGGCAGCCGCTGGCGATGTATCGGTAAGCAACCTCGATTCGGAACTCACAGTGCGCATCGGTAGAGGCGATTTGGATCTGGAGAATATCGCCGGCAAACTCTCCGCAGGCGTGGGCGGAGGCGATCTGGCAGGCAAGGATATCTCTGCCGAACTCAACATTAAGGTAGGTGGTGGTGATATAGACCTGGACCTTTCGGCATGCCGAGGGGTGGGACGCATCGAGCTCGGTGGTGGGGATATCAATCTCACAATCCCTGAAAAGGCAAACGTTGAGCTTACCATCCACAAACCCAAATATGGAGACATCTCAAGCGACTTCGACCTTGAGCCTTCTGACGAAGAGGATGAACTCAAAGCCGTTATCGGGAAACCTGAAGCGAAACTTTACGTCAAACTTAAGAGAGGTGATTTAAACATCCGTAAAAGGAGAATCTGATGATATCAGGACTCGTTTATAACTTGCTAGTTACAGTGGGGATAGTTACCCTCGTCTTAGCTGGGATTCCTACGGGTCTTTACCTCCTGCTCAAACGCAGAGAAGAACAAAAGCTGGAAGCTGTCAAGATACGTACCCGATCTGAAAGGAGAGCAAGATGATCCGCGGGATATTCTGGGGTTTGGTTGTAGTCTGGATCGGATTCTGGATCTGGCTGGGATCGAGTGTTGCCCCGCAAACCTTCGCCTTCAAAGTCGCCTGGCCCATAATCTTTGTGATCATCGGACTTCTCGGTCTGGTGGAACTGATCCAGTCGGTGATAAGACGCTCAAGGAGAGGAATCCAATTCAAACATGTTGGCAGTAAAACCTTCCGGGCGCTTTTGTTAGTGGCGGTAGGATTAGCCATCTGGTTCTCCAATATCGGGCTGATAGCCGGGTTCGGCCAGTGGTGGTGGGCCTTGATCGTGGTAGTGGGAATCATGATAATCCTTAGCGTGATAGTCCACAAAGCTCGCAAACGGCCCCGCAAGGTAAGCGTTGTAATAGACAAGCTTGAGGACGGCGAGATAGACGTTGATGAGGCGGTGGAGGAGATACGTTGCTCCAAGCGCAAAGGAAGCTGCCGTCATGAGTAGCGAAGCCACCCTGCGTATCCTGCGAATGGTAAGCGAAGGAAAGATATCGGCAGAACAGGCGGAGAAGCTGATTGAAGCCATAGAAGGTGCAAGACCTCAGGCTCGGGAAATAACCCTCTTGATCTTCGAGAAAGATAAGGAGAAGCCCAACGTGAGGATCAACCTGCCTCTGTCCCTGGCGCGATTCGCCATGAACTTCATCCCTGCGAGTGTGCTTGCTAAACAGGAGATCCCTGCCGATACCATCCTTGCGGCTTTGGACCAGGCACAGCCCGGCAAGGTGTTCGAGGTAAAGGACGAAGAAGGCAAGAAGGTAGAGATTTACCTGCATTGAAGGCGAAGGTGATCATCTATGAACTCGAAGTGATTTGATGAGTTGTAAACTGCCAAGCTTGTTTAAATCAACAGCTTGCTTTGGTAACAGCGATGTTCAGACCTCTTCACGTAAGTAAGAAAGGAAATGCTTTTGTTCGCAGCACAAAACACTATCCTCCCCCTACCCCCTCCCGTCAAGGGAGGGGAAGAATCTGTACCCACCATAAGAGCCTGACAAATAACGGTTGTAGTAATCCCTCACGACCTCACCCATCCGCACTTATGGACAATTACTAAAGCTAAAAGGTCTCATTGAAGACTTAAGAAGGCTGGCTTGAAGGTTCCTTTAGACCAAATCCTCTTCCGTACCCGCAGCGTCCTTGCAGCGCTGTGGGTGCTTTTGCTGCTCGCCTTTTCCCATCCCTGGATAAGTGTATGGAGCGCAGTTCTTTTTATACCAGGACTTCTGATAAGGTTCTGGGCCGCGGGTTTCATAGGTCCGACCTCGCGCAAACCTTCTATTTCAGCGGATCATTTAGCCACCCGCGGCCCTTACGCCCTTGCAAGACACCCTTTGTATATAGGTAATGCCTTTCTGGTCCTAGCAGGGCTCCTCCTGCTCAGACCTCATTGGATTCTTACGAGCCTGACGGCAATAGGATTCTTAATACTCTACATCCTGATCGCCAGAGCCGAGGAGAAGCATCTTTCTCTGAAGCACGGCAAGGAGTATGACGAATACCGCCAAAGGGTTTCCCCCTTCTTCCCCAGGCGATTCGAAGGTCCCTTGTTTCGCAGGTTCAAGCTTTCCTGGGCACTTCGTGAGTATCAGACGTGGATCGTGGTAGGTCTCCTATATCTGTTTGCGTTTTTGAGACTCTGCTTCATCCCAGTGTGCTCCTTTTTAGCCTCCGGCTAAAAAGATCGCAAAAAACACGTGTAGAACGGGCTCTCTAGCCCGTTTATTTATTATATACCATCTGCAGGGGCGACGCATGCGTCGCCCCTACTGCTCCCGTTTTAACCTGATCTGCATTGATCTGCGTCATCTGCGTACCGAAGGAGAACGACTGTAAGGAGTTCTACCGAAGGGAACCGAGTGAAACGAGTTTCAATCTGCGGATAAAAAAGAGGGCAAGGCGTGCCTTGCCCCTACAATCTGTGTTAATCTGCGAAATCTGTGGTTTGTCTATTCTTCTGCTTCCTTTACCTCGTCCCAGAGCTTATCCAGCTCCTCGATATCCATCTTGGCCAGATCAAGCCCGCGTTCCTGAGCCAGACGCCTGACTCCCTCAAACCGACGTTCGAACTTGCGGTTTGAGCAAGTCAGCGCCTCCTCTGCTCGCACCCCTATGTGTCGGGCAAGGTTCACCACCGAAAACAACAGATCTCCAAGCTCGTGCTCAAGATCATCATGAGCCTTCCCGATGTGTTCGGTTAACTCCTGGGTTTCTTCCCTGACCTTGGCCAAAGGACCCTTAGCGCTTCGCCAGTCGAAACCCACCCGCGCTGCACGCTCTTGCATCATCTGGGCGCGAATGAGAGCGGGCAAGGACTTGGGGATGCCTTCGAAGAATCCCGCCTCTCCCCTCTTCTCCGCTTCCTTGATGCGCTCCCAGTTGGCAAGCACATCGCCTTCCCCTGATACCTTTGTTCCCCCGAACACGTGTGGGTGGCGGCGTATAAGCTTGGCTGACGCTATCTCTTCGACCTTCTCGTAATCCGTCAGACCCGCGTCCTTGGCTATCTGGATACCCATCAAAACGATGTATAAAAGATCACCCAGCTCCTCCTCGATCCTTGCACCGTCGCCAGACTCCAACGCCTCGGAAAGCTCGTAGGCCTCCTCGATATAAAGATG
The DNA here is from genome assembly GCA_004375895.1 of Candidatus Stahliibacteriota bacterium. Lineage (GTDB taxonomy): Bacteria > Hydrothermota > Tepidihabitantia > B3-TA06 > B3-TA06 > B3-TA06. The sequence continues at coordinate 30,978 of SOJW01000056.1, read as the reverse complement.
TTTTATGGAAGAAAGCGTCTGCTTACGATCCCAGGGACACTGGCTGCGCAACCGTTCTACTATCTCGCGCAGCCTCCCCAAGTCTTTATCATCAGAGCTATTCATGGGATTGGTGTGTTACGGGCTATCGCGGGAAGCGCACCGACCCGGTCGCTTCAAGCCTCAGGTTCCTGCCCTTTCTGACCCCTTCAAGCTTCTCGAAACGCACAAGCGGCACTTGTTTCTGGAGTTCGATAAGGAAGGAATCAACAGCCGAGGCGGCGCCATCAACCTTAAGTTTGAAAGGATAGATACCTTCCACCTTCTGGGAATCGGATATCACGGCCTTCGAGGTAGGCCGGCCCCGATTGGTGAATCGCTCCTCAATGCCCTCTTCGGATGCCTGAAGCGCGCTCCGAAGGCTGTCAAGTTCAGCCGCTATTGTAGCCTCTTCTTGCAAACGCTCGGCCCGGCCTGCTACCTCGGACTTAAGCGAGTTTACTCTTGTTTGAAGCGAGTCCACTTCCCTCAAAAGGCCCTTCGATTCCCTGATGGTTACAAACCCCAGATAGCCTCCGATCACTAAGACAAGAGCCGTCAGTATCCCGAAGATAACGCTTATGGCAACCTTCATCTCACCCTCAGGAGGAGTCTGTGTTGTATCAACCCTTCACGCGATCCCTGCGGCTCGCTCGTGATAAGCTCAAACATCGCGCTCCCCAAGAGCGCGTCCACATAGCGCCGAACTTCCAGATTTGAGGGTGCCAGGACCATCGCTGTTGCGCTGTCGGCCTCGATCTGGAACGAAACGAGCTTCATACGCGGGCCGAGCTTGGCATCCAGGAGCCGCATTACCTCCAGATACCTTTCGTTATACCGACTCGCATCCTCTATCTTGCCGAGAAGCTCGCGGTATTGGGCTTCGATGCTCTCGTAGTGGGCAACAGCCGTCTTCTGGGTCTTAAGCGAATCGCTCGTTGCCCTAAGGCTGGCGTTTTCCTGCTCGATGCTCTCCAAACGCCGTCCTTGAAACACAAGACCTATACCTGCACCAACCACCACGAAAAGAAAGACACACACCCAGATGACGAGATAATGCCAGGTGGTCAGCCTTTCACGACGTCTCGGCACGGCAAGATCGATGCGTATCATCACTCGCCCCTCAAAGCGCATGCATAGGCCATGGTAAAAAGCGGTGCCTTATCCTTCTCGCCTTCAATCTCCACCCCTTCGAAAGGATCAAACACCTCGCCCGTCAGATCAATGCACTCACCAAGGGCTCGGGCGTTCTCAGACACAAGTGCCGCCTCACCGGACAAGAGGAAGTGATCCAGCCTGCGTTTGTCCTGGGGAAGGAAGTTGCGCCTGACCTTAAGCTCATCATGCCAGAGGCTCAAAGCCTCCTCGCTAAGCCTTGCCTCTTTCAGATTGACCCGAGGGATCTCCTGCATAAGGATCGGATTGCCGTGACTTACAACAACAAGGAAACCTCTGCTACGGTCAAGATGCAGAATAATAATATCCTTCTCTCCCCACTTGGAGTGAAGCACCGCGTTCGCAAGCGCGGTCAACGCGGTCTCGATATGGGTAGGTTTTTTGGGGAAGAGCCCGCTTTTGCGCTGGATCACCTCAAGCGGAGCCGCCACTGCAACAATCCAGGTCTGGCTGCCTACGCTGCGTAAAGGATCGAAGCTTAAGACGTCGCGGCGTGTGTCATAGGTAAGCATGAACTTTGCCTCCCAGGCCACGTTATCCTCTAGCTCGGAGATGTCCACCTTGTCGGAGGCAAAAACCCTGGCACGCACCCCCTGACCGCACAAGGGAAACACAAAGCGGGACACCCTTTCGCGGGAGAAGAACTCCTTAAGCACCTGCCTGATCCGCCTTGGCGAGCGGTCATTATCCTCAAGCTGGATACGACCGCAAGCAGCCGGGTTCTCTCCTTTAGGCAGGCGAACCCAACGGATCTCCTCCTCAGAAATATCAATCCCGTAGGTCATGGGCAAAGTATATGAGCCTTGATCAGGATGTCAAGTGTGGTGTCGAGTCTTGCCCTTTTATTGATACTACTGTTAAACCGGCTCGCCAAGGCCTTCTTTGAGTATGGGGGTGTTTAGATCAGGCAGATAGACTGGCCCCGCCTGCTTCGCCGTCTGCGCACCTAAGTAAACCTTCAAGGATAAACTAACACATACCTGATAATACGTAAAGAACTTGACTTTTCTAAAAAGTTCAATATAATAAAGCAACGAGATGTATAGAGAGTGCAAAAAAAGAATCAGGCCAATCCTATTCCTTTCACAAATGTCAACCTGGACGAATAAGTCCAAAGGAGGGTACGATGCCGAGGTACGTCAAAAGAAAAAACAGCGACACTTGGCACTGGTGCACCAACTGTTCTAATTATCCTACGGGTTCAGATGTAAATGTGAGCTATAAAAGGCCTACCTATGGCGAACTCTGCGACGAGTGCCAGGCGAAAGAAAAGGAGGGTAACTGCCGGGGGTAGCTTCGCGAGCCTGAACGTAACTCGGTAGGGGCCGGTCTTAACGCACCAGGTCTGGCGCGAGTCGGCCCTTACTTGTTTGTCATTGGGTGCCTTAGATGTAGAACGGACATTCCTGTCTGTTCTGTGCAAAATCACAGCGCGGACTGAAAGAAATCACCACAAAGATCAAAGGTATCTGTTATGAGATCGCCACGGGCACCTGCAGTGCCCTCACGATGACGGAATACAGTCTCGAGGTCCCCTCTGCGATCTTTTCTCTGTAAAGAGAAAAGGAGCATTCTTCGGGGTCCCCAGAGGAAAACCACGGTTTCCTCTGGGGTATAAAATATCTTGATTTTCCCGTCAAATGGAGTATAGTTACCTACCAAGGAGGCGAAATGTTCCGAGGCGCAATAACCGCTCTCGTAACGCCGTTTCGAAACGGCGGGCTGGATATTGAGGCGCTGGAGAAACACGTCCGCTGGCAGGTAGAGCAAGGTATTGACGGGCTTCTGGCCTGCGGCACAACCGGCGAAACTCCCGCGCTTAGCCAAGATGAACAGAACACGGTGGTATCAACCGCCGTCAAGTTAGCCAAGGATGCTGACCGCAAGGTCCCGGTCCTGGCAGGCGCAGGCACCAACTCCACAACAAAGACTATCAAGAGGGTAAACCAGGTTAAGGAGTTGGGAGCTGACGCGGCACTTGTGGTCACTCCATACTACAACAAACCCACCCAGGAGGGATTGTACAGACATTATGCCGAGATCTGTGAACAGACCGACCTGCCCATAGTTATCTACAACGTGCCTTCACGCACTGGCGGCAACATCCTGCCCGCAACCGTGCAGCGGATTGCTGACAAGTACGATAAGATAGTGGCGGTGAAGGAGGCATCGGGCAACTTGGATCAGTCCACCGATATCGTCAGGCGCTGCGGGGAGAAACTGGCCGTGCTTTCAGGAGACGACAGCTTGACCCTGCCCATCCTGGCTGTGGGCGGCAAGGGTGTGGTATCGGTGGTATCCAACGTCGCTCCCTACGATACCGCGAACATGGTGCGCTTCTTCGAACAGGGCGATTTCGAGGCTGCGCTGACCATACATCAGAAGCTCTTTCCGCTCGTGAAGGCACTCTTTGCGGAGACCAATCCCGGACCCCTCAAGGCGGCAACCGGTCTTATGGGCATAAACTCCGGCGAGGTGCGGCTGCCTTTGGCGCCGGTATCCGAAGAGAACCTGGCAAAGCTTCGCGAAGCGATGCTTGCATACGGTCTGGCGGTATGATCCGGGTAATAGTTGCAGGCGGCTGCGGCCGCATGGCCGGGGAGGTAGCAAGGTTGGTGAGTGAGGCCGAGGATATGGAGCTTGTGGGAATCGCGGAGCGAGCCGATCATCCAGAGATCGGTAAGTCCCGCTATGGGGTGGACATCACGGCGGAGTTGGCGAGTCTTCTGGAAAAGGCTGACGTTGTTGTGGAGTTTACATCGCCTGAGGGTCTATTCCAGATCATCGAGACCATGAGACCCTCCAGACTGCCGCTTGTTTCGGGTACAACCGGGCTCTCAGAGGAAGATTTCAACCGACTCAAGGAATCCGCTGCAGAGAGAGCTATCCTATGGGCGCCGAACATGTCTGTAGGCGTGAATCTTATGTTCAAGCTTGCAGCGGAAGTGACGAGAGCGCTGCCCGACTACGACGTTGAGATAGTTGAGATGCACCACCGCCACAAAAAGGACGCGCCTTCAGGAACCGCAAAGAAGCTTGCAGGGATTATCAAAGCGAACCGGAGGATCAAGAAAGTCATCTACGGACGTGAGGGTCACACTGGAGAGCGTGCCCCGGACGAACTGGCCGTCCTTGCCCTGCGCGGAGGCGACGTGGCGGGCGAGCACACCCTTTACTTTGCGACCGAAGGCGAGAGGCTTGAGCTCGTCCACCGTGCCTCAAGTCGTCTTGCTTTCGCCAAAGGAACACTGAAAGCAATAAGATTTATCGCACATAAACCGAAAAGATTCTATCAATTCGCCGACCTCCTGGAGGATAAGTGAGGGAACACGCCAGGCGTTTAGACCTGCTTCCCCCCTACCTCTTTGCAGAGCTTGATGCGGCTAAAGCCACCTACGGAGAGGGGGTCATTGACTTCGGTGTAGGAGACCCTGATCAGCCGACCCACCCTGAGATCGTTAACGCTCTCTCTCACGCGGCAAGCGATCCGTCTACCCACCGTTACCCCAGCTATGAGGGAACGCTGAGCCTTCGCCGAGACATCGCCTACTGGTACAAGGCTCGCTTTGGGGTGGACCTAGACCCCCAGACCGAGGTCTGTGTGCTCATCGGCTCAAAGGAGGGTATAGGCCACCTTATCTGGGCACTTGTTGATCCGGGCGATGAGGTGATCTATCCCGATCCCTCATACCCGGTCTACCGCAACCAGACCCTCCTTGCAGGAGGGACACCTATCCCTGCCCCTCTGCTTGAAGCAAATCACTTCATTATGGATATTCCACGCCTTAAGGCTACCCACAAGACCAAACTGCTAATCCTTAACTATCCCTCAAACCCCACCGCAGCCGTAGCTTCACCCATCCATCTTGCCGAGGCGGTGCAGTTTGCGCGCGCTCACAACATGTGGCTTGCCAACGACAACACCTACTCCGAGATCTACTTCGACGAGGAGCCGCCCAGTATACTTGCCGTGCCAGGAGCCAAAGAGTGCGCAGTGGAGTTCGGTTCCTTCTCCAAGACCTTCAATATGACCGGCTGGCGTATCGGGTTTGCTGTCGGAAATGCACGGATGATCGCCGCCCTCTTAAAGATCAAACGGAACACCGACTCAGGGGTCTTCGTAGCGATCCAGCGAGCGGCCCAGACCGCCCTTGAGCTGGTAGGCGAAGTGGGTAAAGAGATACGGGCACTTTATAAATCGCGCAGAGGTGCCTTGTTTGCAGGGCTCAACCAGCTGGGCTGGGTGATCCCATCCACAAAGGCCACATTCTACGTATGGGCACAGGTTCCACATAAAGACAGTTCCTCCCTGGAGTTCGCTCGCAAGATGCTTGCTGAAACCGGCGTCCTTGTAACACCGGGTATAGGTTTTGGCGAGGCGGGCGAGGGCTACGTTCGCTTCTCGCTGACACTCGACCGCGCTCAAATCCAAGAAGCTGTGGATCGGTTAGGGAAATGGCTCTGATAGTAACCAAGTTTGGAGGTCGTTCACTCGCCACCGTGCGGCAATTAAAAAGGGTGGCCTCTTATCTAGCTGACAGGGCAAGAGAAGACAAGCTGGTGGTTGTGGTCTCGGCGATGGGCACTAAGACCGATGAGCTTAACGCCTTAGCACGATCTGTAACTACCAAACCCAAAGGCAGGGAGCTTGACATGCTTCTTACCGCTGGAGAGCGCATCACCATGAGCCTTTTGGCCATGGCACTTGCCGAACGAGGGGTCAAGGCCCGCTCCTTTACCGGTTCACAGGTAGGCATACACACCGACGAGAGCCACAACGAAGCCCGCATACTGTTTGTAAAGGGCCATCGCTTAAGAGAAACCATTGACGCAGGCGAGATACCCATAGTGGCCGGATTCCAGGGGGTAAGTGCGGAAGGTAAAGAGGTAACCACACTTGGCCGCGGCGGATCGGATACCACGGCAGTGGCCCTTACCAAGTTTCTGGGCGCAGATTCTTGTGAGTTATACAAGACAGTCAAGGGGTTGTGCACGGCAGATCCGCACCTGTTTCCAAAAGCCACGTGTCTAGAAAGGATAAGCTATGAGGAACTTGTTGAACTTTCCGATTACGGCGCCCGGGTGCTGCATCCACGTGCTGCGGCACTAGCCATGCGCTACAAGGTTCCACTGGAGGTACGCTCAAGCCTTGCCCCTGAAAAGCGAGGAACCAAGGTGGGGGATTTCAAGGAGCTCGAGGACCGCTTTGTGCGCGCCGTCACGCAGCAGAAAGGACTGGTGCGGTTCACGGTTAAGGACGTGCCCAAGAATCCAACGGTGATGACTCAGGCGGTCGCTCGTCTGGCTGATGTTGGGGTGCATATCCTATCCTACTCACATGGTCATCCCCAAGCAGAAGCCTTCGACCTAGCCTTCATCGTATCAAAGGAAGATGCTACGCTAACCGAGAAGATATTAAACGCATTCCGTAAGGAGACCGGTGCGGCAAGACTCTCTGTTATGAAGCAGATAAGCGAGGTCTCGCTTGTGGGTCCTGGTGCAGGACAGGATGCGCATATCACAAGACGCGCATTCGAGGTACTGCGCGCAGAAAACGTTCACATAGAGGCGTTTGCCACCTCCCAACTCAAACTGACGTTCTTTTTGCGTGCGCGCAGCCTTAAACGCGCCATCGCAAGACTGCTTGAGGAGTTTAATCTGATGGTGAGGTCAAAATGATCATCGTAGCTCCAACAGCGTTCAAGGAGGCCTTGGGACCTGTTGCTGCGGCACGTGCCATAGCCACAGGCCTGAAAAGCAGCCTGAAGAGGAAAAAGATCGAACTCTACCCACTTTCAGACGGCGGCGACGGATTCCTTGAATGCATCTCATACTACTTCAAGGGCCAACGCTTGAGGAACGTGACACTTCAGGTAACCGACCCTGCCGGCGGGCAGATCAAAACCTCAGCCCTTATCTCAGGCAGGCAGGCCTTTATTGAATCGGCCTCCATCCTCGGACTCAGGCTCGTGGTCCCCCAGGAACGCGACCCCCTTAAAACCACCTCAAAGGGGTTGGGCGAGGCTATCCTTGCACTGCTTGATAAAGGCATGGAGGAGGTGGTCGTTGGACTGGGAGGAAGCGCCACGGTTGACGGGGGCAGGGATGCGTTGGAGGTTTTAGGTGTTCGTTTCCTGGATTCAAAAGATAATCCCCTGGGGCCTGGGCCTGCTGAACTTACAGACCTTGAAAGAATAGATCTATCCGGCATAGACCCGAGGGTCAAGAAACAGGTACTGATACTCTGGGACGTCGACAGTCCCTTACTCGGCCCATATGGAGCCTTGATCTATGCCCCTCAGAAGGGTGCCGGCCAAAAAGAGCTTAAGGCGCTTGAACTCAGCCTGCAGCGCTACGCCGAGGTGGCCGAACTGGCAATCGCTCAGAGGCTTGATCACCGCCGAGGCATGGGTGCTGCAGGAGGCATCGCATTCGGGTTCGCCGTCCTTGCAGGCTGCAAGCTAATGAGCGGCGCAGACTACCTCCTAAGACTCTCAGGCCTCAGGGATAAGCTGAAGAAAGAAGACATCGTAATCTCCGGCGAGGGCAGACTGGACAAGCAGAGCCTATCTTACAAGGTAATAGGGGCGCTGCGTCGGTTACCGCACAGCAAACTGATACTCCTGTGCGGAGAGATAGGGGTTCAGATAGCACCACGCGACCGCAGGACTGCCGCCATATCCATACAACCAGGGCCGATCGATCGCAGCAAGGCTATAGCTGCAACTAAAGAGAATCTCAAACAGACCGCCACCCAGATCGGACGCCTGCTGGCATAAGCTTAAGAGGAGCAGCGGTGCAGCAAAGAATCCTTGAAGCCTTCAGTAATCCGGGGTTTTATTCACATGATGTAGAAAAAGTCCGCCGGGCCGAGACCCACACCGCTTGGGTGTTCCTCACAGGAAAACGTGCCTACAAGATAAAGAAACCGGTAAACTTCGGGTTCCTTGATTTCTCTACATTAGAGAAACGCAAGACCTTCTGCGAACGTGAGGTCGAGCTAAACCGCGAGCTTTCCGATCTCTATCTGGGGGTCGAACCCATCACCATGGATGAAAAAGGCAATCTTAAGTTGGGTGAGAACGGGGAAGTCGTGGAGTATGCTGTGGTTATGAAAGAACTCCCCCAGGAAACCATGATGAGCTACCTGCTTGTTGAGGATAAAGTAGGCTACGTTATTATAGATAAGTTAGCCCGCGAGACCGCAAGATTCCACAAGAAAGCAAGAAGGTCGGATGAGATCACAAGCCAAGGCTCGCTTGATTCGGTACGCTTCAACTGGGAGGAGAACTTTGCCCAGACAGAGGACGTGAGGGGTGTTACCATATCGCATGAAGATTTTCGCTTCATCACGGGTAGAATCGAGCGCTTTTTGACAGAAAACGAGCCAGCCTTCCGCAAGCGGGAGAAGGATGGTTATATAAAATACTGCCACGGCGATCTGCATTCGGGCAACATCTTCGTGCACGAAGGTAAGATTCATATCTTTGATAGAATCGAGTTCAACCTGCGCTTTGCCTGCTCGGACACAGCCGCGGACCTTGCGTTTCTCACCATGGATCTGGATTTCCATGGAAAACGTAATCTTTCGGATTTCCTGCTTGACCGCTATCTGGACGAGACCGGTGACTACGAGCTTTTGCGCTTCCACGACTTCTTCCGCTGCTACCGCGCCTACGTTCGGGGTAAGGTGATCGGCTTCCAGTTGGGACAGAACCCTGTAAATCCAGCGGAGATAAAGAATCGTGCAAGTGCATACTTCGATCTGGCCAAGCTTTATGCCTCTACCTTGTTCGCTAAGCCGCAGCTTATCGTGTTTTACGGTCTCCCAGGAACCGGCAAATCGCTTATGGCATCAAGAACCCGGAACTGGACGAACGCTATCCATATCAGATCGGATATTGTTCGCAGACTGCTTGCAAGCGCCTCGCTTGACGAGCATCACTATGCATCCTTCGGCAAAGACCTCTACTCACCTGAGATGAGCAACCGGGTCTATGAGGCGTTAAAGGATAAGGCTCGAACCTATCTCGCACAAAACCAGTCACTTATAATAGACGCTACCTACAGCAAGCAAAAGGAGCGTGCTGAACTTAAAGAGGCGGGAGAGAAACTGGAAGCCGAGGTCCATTTCATCAGATGCGAGGCTTCGGACGAGCAGGTCAGAACATGGATCGAGCAGCGCAAGGAGAGCGATAAACAGTCCGACGCCACCTGGGAGATATACCTGGCGATGAAGGAGCGCTTTGAGCCTGAGGGTAAGCTGCCACACCACGTGCTTCGCACCGGACGCGACCCAGCAGAGATGGACACCGACGTGCGGCGCTTCCTGTCACGGGAATAAATCATGCCTATTCCTGTATTACGAGATGAAGAGGCAAAACCACAGGCAGAACCAACACAACCGCCTGAGGATGAAAAGAAACTCTTAGCCGAAGCAAAGAACGGGAACACCGATGCATTCGGCAAACTGGTCCAGCGTTATCAAAGAAGGGTGTATACAGTGATCTACAGATTCGTAAGAAATCATACCGAGGCCGACGATCTGGCCCAGGAGGCGTTTATCAGGGCCTTCAAGGCCATAGGCCGCTTCGATCTGCGCTACCCATTCAGCCCGTGGATGTACCGGATCGCGATCAATCTCACGCTTAACCATCTCAAGAAGCGCCGCTTGCCGATGGTGGACGCCGATCTTGAGCGCAAGCCCTCTGCTGATAACCCGGTGAGTGTCTTGGAACAGGTCGAGACCCGGCGTAAGGTCCATGCCGCCATTGCAAGATTGCCCCTTAAGTTACGACAAGTACTTGTGTTACGGGTTTATGAAGACTGGCCTTACTCCCAGATCGCCCAGGTGCTTGATATACCAATCGGTACCGTGATGTCGCGCCTTGCTCGTGCCCGCCAGGCGGTGAAAGAGGAACTCAAGGGATTGCTATGAACTGCAAGGAGATAGAAAAACTTCTTCAAGCCTATCATGACGGGGAACTTTCGGCAAAAGAGCGCGAAGCCGTAGAGCGCCACCTTGAGAAATGTCCCAAATGCCAGGCAAAGCTCGCTGAACTTGGGGCCCTGGATGAGCTGCTTATAGATGGGGACGCGGAACGGGTGCCTGATCCAGGTAAACACTACTGGCACAGCTTCTCTCATCGCGTCACAAGAAGGCTTATCCCCAGGAGGGAAGCCATAATACGCCCTCACCGTCCCCGACCACTGGGATTCAGGCTGCTTCCATACCTATCCGCAGCTGTGGCAGTGTTCCTTGCAATAGTCATAAGCATACCGTTTCTTAAACGAGCACCTGCGAAGTTCACAGAAGAAGAAATCGCAGAGATCACCGCCCCACCAAAGAAGTCAGACGTGAGCTTCAAAAGGTTTGAAGGCGAGCCGGAAGCCCAGAAGATTGAGTTGAGGGATAAGAAGTTGGTCTCTACCGATGAGATACTGGGGGCAGAACCCGTTGAGATAGGCGGGGAATCTCCCCTCACCGCAATGCCTTCTGAAGCTGATATGGCAACGAAAGGTGCGGGAGCGGCTGCAACGCCACCCACGGAGCCCTCAAGGACGGAAAGGATGTTACGGAAGGATGAGAAGTCAAAACCTGCCGCTGTGGCTAAGACAGCCGAACCCTACCTTGAGGAAGCAGAGGGCTTCGCCGGCAAGGTTCTCCCCCAGCAAGGCACGCTCCGGGTGGTGATCGACTCGACCGGTCAACTGGCTGAGGTGACGATCGAGAAGTCCTCGGGCAACCCCAAAGCCGATACCATGTCCATGAAGGTCTACAAGAACCAGTGGGAGGGAAAAACGTTCAGAGAACGCCAGAGAACCCTACTCGTGCCCTTCACACCTCAGCCCGCTGACTAAATTGCCCTTTATAAAACAGATCAACTCCGCGAGTTCAAGATAGCCGCAGATGTAGAGATCAAAACGGTGAAGTGATAGCCGCCTAAGCAACAATCGGAAAGCACAACCCTACTCCTTACCACCGATTTTATCTACCTTACTTATCTTCACAATCAAGCTAAAAGGGCTTGACAAAGCCGCCTGCAATCGCTTAACCCCCGCCCCCTTTGTCCCCCTCCACCAGGGAGGGGGAATTTTACTCCTCCTTGATTGAGGAGGTGATCCCCCTGTATCCCCCTTAATAAGGGGGACTTCTCTCAGCTCCCTCTTTTGAATGGGGAACTAAAGGGGGATTGTCCCCTCTCCCTCTGGGAGAGGGTTAGGGTGAGGGTTCTGTAATACCCTTGCTCCTCCTCCTAATCAAGCTAAAAACCTTGACAAAATACTTCCCCTTAATATAATAGTGTGTTAAACTTCAATCATACGCGAGGAGGCGATATGAAAAAGGTTGTTTCAACCCTTATCATCCTCTCAATAGCAATTTCTTCTGGCTTGCTTACCTCATGTGCCACTATTTTTAAGGGCACATCGAGCCCGGTTTATTTCAGTTCTGATCCTCATGGGGTTAAAGTCTATGTCAATGGAAATCTAATGGGCACCACTCCCGTAAAGCTGAAACTTGAATCCAAAAGGGTCTACAACATCGAATTCAAAAAAGAGGGCTACGAAACCAAAACCTTCACTATCACCAACCATGTTGGCGTGGGGTGGGTTATCCTAGATGTCCTCGGTGGCCTCATACCTATTGTTATAGATGCCGCCACTGGAGCTTGGTACGAATTGGACCAGGAGAATGTAAACGCCGTTTTGGAAAGGCAGCAGTAAAGATCACGTAACGGATTTCAAGAAGTAGGGACCTGTCTTTAGACCAACCCGCAATAATTCACATCAACGGGCCGACCTTACGCGAAGAGAACGTTTAATAACCTCAACGTCGGCCCTTACGTATTCTATCCCAGATCAGGCGATTAGTGTCGTTCCAGCTTCTCCAGCTTCACCGCGGTGCCGTAGGCCAGAAGCTCGGCAGCACCCTGCATAACGGAAGAGGTCATGAACCGGATGCCGATGATAGCATCAGCCCCAAGCTCGTAGGCACGCTCGATCATCCTATCAAGCGACTGCTCGCGCGACTCGGCTAAAAGCTTGGTGTAGTCGGTGATCTCGCCGCCGACAATGTTCCTCAATCCGGCAAGGATATCGCGGCCCATGTGCCGGGCGCGAACAGTGTTACCCTTAACGATCCCCAGAGTCTCTTTTACCTTGTACCCGGGGACCTCGTTAGTTGTTGCGATAATCATAACTTCACCTCTTTCGAGTATTTGTCGTATTTGCGAACAAACAATCGCTCCTTAAGCACGCTTACGAGGAGCACGATCAAACCGGCCAGAACCGCACACACCCCTATCTTGAGGATAACCGATACCGCGGGGTTGATAATGAACTCCTTTATCAACATGAACCCGCCGAACCCCAGTAAAAGGATCGCGCCCAGGGATAGGAAGATCCAACCCAGCCCCCGCTCCAGACGGTTGTAGAGCGAGCGGGCGTAAGCGGCGCGCGCGTCCTCACTTAGATCCTTCAACTTGATGGTAGACATAAGTTCCTCCAGGTTTCTGAACTCTCCGTACTCACACCGGCACTCTTCACAGGAACGGATGTGGGCCAAAAACTCCTGCCGTTCTTTATCCGAGGCCACCCCATCAACCACCTTCAAGAGCAGATGCTTGAAGCGCTCGTGAGTCATCTTTCCCCCTTTAACATACGATCCTTCAGATGCTTGCGGGCGTAGTAGAGCCTGGACATAACCGTTCCGATCGGAACACCCAGCTCATCCGCAATCTTCTTGTAGGAGAGGTCTTCAAAGTAGAACTTTCCGATGATCTCTCTATCCTGCGGCGAAAGTTTACTAAGTGCATTGTTGAGAGCAACCTTAGTCTCGACGGCGATCCCTGAGCAGGGCTCTGAGGAGGGTGAGGAGGGCGAGGAGGGCTCTGCGATTTGAAAGTCTTCTATGTTATAGGCCTGTTTCCGTTTACGGCGCCGCAGGAAGTTGTAGCACAGGTTACGGAGAATCGTGGCAAACCACGGGAAGAATGGGCGGTTGGTGTCGAAACGGTTCAGGTTTCGATATGCGCGAATGAACGCGTCCTGAGATACATCCATTGCGTCCTGCTCGTTCCCAAGAACGTATAAAGCCATTCGGTAAGCCCTTTCCGTGTATCTTGCCACGATTACTGCAAAGGCATCTTTATCCCCGCTCAGGGTGAGCCTGATCGCCTCCGCATCGGCGGTGTTCATGTCTACCATCTATACATTATCCCCAGTGAAATTATTCAGTCAACCCGTAACCCGTAACACACCAATGCTCCTTTTAGCCTATGGCTAAAAGATCGCAATTAAAAGAAGATCAAAGTCAGGCTGATCTCTACATATTCCATCTCAGATCCTTCCCGTTCAGGGGTGCTGAAGACTTTAGGGAAAGACGAACCTAATTCCTGCGATCTTTTCTCCGAAGGAGAAAAGGAGCATGGTCGGGTTGACAATCACTAAACCCTGAATAATCTTAACCGATGATAAAGGGTAAGCGAACGATAACAGAGCTTGCAGTCACTATCTTGCTGCTGCTGGCCAGCGGTAGCTGTCGCCGCCCCACTCCGCCTGTAACCGAGATCAGCACCTTTGATATACTCTTAGACTACGATGAGCAAAAGGGCACAAACCTTGCCCAGGTCTACCGCCACGCAATGGAACGCTTTGAGGACTACGATATGTCAAAGGATAAAATACAGGAACGCACGGATACTGTGGGTGATCACATCATCCATATCTTGGGCATCCGTCACGAGTCCAGGCTGGCCATCATCCGCTTCCTGCGCAACGTGCTGCCTTTTATTCAAAATCCAGATGAGTGGGTTTTCCTTGTGGAGGGTTGTGAGGAGGAAGATCCCGTACTGCCCGAGCTCTACTTCTTCACCTGGGTCGCAAAAGAACTGGATATACCTACCTTCGATCCGATAGTTTCACCTCTAGGGGAAGAAGTAACGCATCGCCTCATCTCCGGGGCACATCCACTCCTAACCTTGAAGGACATCCACTTCGCCGTCCTCAACAGCATCTTCCCTGACAAGGAATCGCTCCATTCATTAAGCGAGAAAGCCCGCGCACGCTACGTGAAGGTGATTGCTTCCTACAGTTCGCTTCCCGCTGACTCTATAGAAAGCTTTCTTGTTGAATACGACACCATCTTTCTTGCCCATCCCTTAAACCTGGCTGCTGCTCGACGGGTTTACGCACAGATCCGCAATGACATGATAGATACGGCCAACGTACTGAGCAGTGAAAAGTTGACGGGAGAAATGCCAAAGATAAGTCAAGCCCGATATATATTCATCTGCGTTGGTACCTATCATCTGCCGGTATTCGACGATCTTAGCGAACTCTTTGGAATCGTCCACGAGCTGCATATCTTGCCCGAGGAGGAAGCGTCGAAAAAATAGTGTCTGACTCGACAGACTGGACCCGCCGCACACCAGAAGAAACGAGCAAGATACTTGAAACCGATCTTGCTTCTGGCCTTTCAGTTGAAGAGGCCCAAAGACGGCTTAAAGCGCACGGGCCGAACCGGTGGGTAGAGGAGAAGAGACCTAATCCCCTTGCGATGTTCGCCTCCCAGTTCATTGACCCTATCGTTCTCATTCTGGTGGCGGCACTGGTGGTATCGGGCTTTATCCTGGGTGAGTGGCTTGATGCCGCGGCCATCGGCGTAATCCTGATCCTGAACGCTGTCTTAGGTTTCGTTCAGGAGTACCGCGCGGACAGGACCCTGGCGGCCTTAAAGAAACTGGCAAGCCCGCGCTGCCGGGTGATGCGGGAAGGAAGTATAAAAGAGATCGATACCGAGGAGTTAGTTCCAGGCGACGTGGTTCTGCTTGCGGCAGGTGATAAGGTGCCTGCTGATGGTCGTCTTATCGACGCAAAGCACATACTTGTGGATGAGGCCAGCCTCACCGGGGAATCGGTTGCGGTGGATAAGCAAACCGCTCCGCTTGAGGCCCAAACGCGTCTTCTGGGCGAGAAGCGCAACATGACCTTTTTGGGAACCAGCGTGGTCAAGGGACGTGGGGCGTTTGTAGTAACGGCGACCGGCCGTGGAACCGAGATGGGAAAGGTGGCCTCCTCCCTTGCAACCAAGAAGGAAGAAACCCCGCTTCAGAAAGACCTGCGCAAGCTGGGCTCCAAGATACTGTTTATAGTTCTAGGCACCTGTGCGGTGGTGTTCCTGGTCGAGCTCTTCAAGCAAAGTGCGGAAAGCAACTGGCTCACGCCTCTGCTTGTGGCTATCAGCCTGGCCGTGGCAGCGATCCCTGAAGGGCTGCCTGCTGCGGTTACCATCTCGCTTGCCCTGGGGGTAAGACGCATGGCCGAACGCCGCGCTATCGTGCGCCGCCTGCATGCGGTAGAAACCCTTGGATCAACAAGCTTTATCTGCACAGACAAAACCGGTACCATCACCGAGAACCGCATGAGGGTGGAGAAGATCCTTACCCTTGATCCGAACTCAGAAAGGACGCTTCTTCAGGCAATGCTTTTATGCAACGACACCCATCACTCGGGCGAGGGGGAGCTGGTGGGTGATCCAACCGAGACCGCCCTGGTGCGTTTTGCAGAAGAGAGGGGGCTTGTTTTAGAACAGATGCGTCAATCCTGTGCCAGGGTAGATGAGCTTGCATTCGACTCGGAGCGCAAGATGATGACCACCCTGCACCGCACCGACAGTGGTTTCGTATCCATGACCAAGGGTGCTCCGGAAATGGTTCTGGAACGCTGTGCCAATCTCGACGACAGGCAACGTAAAGAATGGTACAGACGCTGCGAGAGGCTTTCTCGTCAGGGGTTCCGACTGCTCGGCTTTGCCAGAAAGAAGGTCTCACAGATGAGCTCCGATTCATCCCATGAGGAGGATATGGAGTTTTTGGGGTTGGCAGCGGAAAGCGATCCCCCGCGTCCCGAGGTGCCGGCTGCACTCAAGGAGTGCTTTGATGCAGGGATTCGCGTGGCAATGATTACGGGCGATCACATGGCCACCGCTCAGGCTGTAGCCGAGCGTGTGGGTCTTAAAGGAGAGGCACTCTCAGGCGAGGAACTGGCCAGGATGAGCGATGAGGAACTCTACGATCGGGTGCAGGATATCGGGGTATATGCACGAATCTCCCCGCTACAGAAGGTGAAGATACTTGAGGCGCTTAAGTACCGCGACCAGGTAGTGGCCATGACCGGTGACGGGGTAAACGACGCACCGGCGCTGAAGCGTGCGGACATCGGGGTGGCGATGGGTATTACCGGCACCGACGTGGCGGTGGAGGCATCTGAGATGGTCCTAACCGACGACAACTTCGCCACCATCGTTTCCGCGGTAAGGGAAGGCAGGTTGATCTTTTCAAACATAAAGAAGTTCGTCCACTTCCTTCTGTCATGCAACGTGAGCGAGGTGCTCACCGTGCTTTTAGCCTCACTTCTAGGGATGCCCTTCCCCCTGTTCCCGATCCAGATCTTGTGGGTAAATCTGGTAACCGACGGCCTGCCTGCTTTAGCCCTTGGGTCTGACAAACCCAACCGAGATTTAATGAGCTCCCCTCCGCGCAAATTGGGTGAAGGCATCATTACCCAGATGGGGCTTCTGGGCATAATCCTTCAGGGGCTGATATTGACCGTGGGGGTGCTGGGAGCCTACGCCGCCTCCCTGTATCTCCTTCCCAACTGGATTCCGGGCTGGCTCCCCCGGTTGGGTGAGGGACAGGCCCAAGCCTACACCGTCAATCTCGCCCGCACCATAGCCTTCTCGACCCTGGTTTTCAGTCAGTTGCTACACGCATTCAACTTCCGCGTGGGACGCAGTTTCCTCTTTTCAAAACAAACCCTGCGCAACCTGTTCCTTAACGGCGCGTTCGGGCTCTCTCTTGCGCTTCAGGCTGCGGTGATCTACTTCGGCCCGGTATCTGGAATCTTCAAAACCGTTCCTCTGAGTTGGATTCACCTGGTTGTTATAGCCGTCGCTTCGTTGATTCCGGTAATCTGCATCAATCTCCTGCGCCGAGCCACGAAGATCCAGTGAGAACAGAAGATCTGGAAAGGGTCTTCCGTATCCTGAGAGACGAGACAAAGCGACTTAATCCACCTCTGGCAGAGAAGAAAAACCGCACAAGCCCGTTCAGGGTTCTGGTAGGGGTGCTTCTTTCGTCAAGGACCAAAGATGACACAACCGGTTCTGCAGCAGATCGGCTCTTCGCTGCGGCACCGATCCCGGAAAAGATCGCTGCGTTATCTGAAGAAAGAATAGAGAAGCTGATCTTCCCTGTTGGCTTCTATCGCACCAAGGCCAGGAACCTGAAGGCGACGGCCAGGAAGCTTGTCGACGAATTCAACTCAAAGGTTCCGCAGACGATACAGGAGCTGCTTTCGCTGCCAGGGATAGGTCGAAAGTCGGCCAACCTTATCCTCGCTGTGGCGTTCGGGATACCTGCGATCTGCGTTGATACCCACGTGCACCGGATAACAAATCGCTGGGGGTATGTAAAGACCAAGGACCCTTACCAGACAGAGACGGCCTTAAGGGAGAAGTTACCCAAGAGATATTGGATAGAAATAAATAGACTACTGGTAATTTACGGACAGAATGTTTGTACACCGATCTTGCCGTACTGTTCAGCATGTAGGATCGAAAAGTATTGTGGTAAGGTCGGTGTTACACGGACTCGGTAGTATTTCTACGATTTTAGATAGTAGGGGCACGGCACGCCGTGCCCTTTGATTTGGAGTGCAACAACCATGTTGTTGCTGCAATGACCGTGTCATTGCACTCCATAAAACTTGTATTAAGGTCGTTGCCTGACTTGACTAACCGGGCAGGAGTCGGGCAAATCTCCGCTTCCCCACCTTAAGAACAACAGGTGAGGCAATCGAAAGAACGTGATCGATATCGGTTATCTTATCACCCTCGATACTTACAGCTCCCTGCTGGATGAGTCTACGAGCCTCCCCTTTGGAGGAAGTAAGATTGTTGGCAGTGATTACGTCCACCAGCTTGGAGCCAGACGCGACCGCAATCTCAGGTATCTCATCAGGCACACCGCCCTTGGCAAATACTTTATTGAATTCGGCCTCTGCGTCATGTGCGGCGTCCTCGGAGTGATAGCGGACAACCACCATCCTTGCCATCTCAGCCTTCAGATCGCGTGGATTCTCGCCCGAGGCAAGTCTTTTCCGTACCTCCTCAAGCTTAGCCTCGTCCGCGCATGCGGCCAGGTCGAAGTACTGCTCTATAAGACGATCCGGAATGGACATGAGCTTGCCGAACATCTCGGACGGCGGCTCCTCGATCCCGACGTAGTTGTTGTATGACTTTGACATCTTGAGGGTGCCGGAGAGGCCTTCAAGAAGCGGCATCATCATGATCACCTGAGGGGGCTGGCCGAAGGAGCGCTGAAGCTCGCGCCCCACGATAAGGTTGAGCCGCTGATCGTATCCGCCCAGCTCCACGTCAGCCTCTACCGCAACCGAGTCATACCCCTGAAAGATGGGATATAAAAGCTCGTGAAGGAATACAGGATCGCCAGCATCAAGCCTCTTTGAAAAATCCTCGCGTTGAAGGATCTGGGAAACCGTGTACTTGCCGAGCAGTTCAAGCACCCCTCGTGTACCCAGAGCCTCGCTCCACTCCGAGTTGTAGCGAATCTCGGTGCGCTTTGGATCGAGTATTCGGTAAAGTTGTTGTTCGTAGCGGACCACGTTCGCCTCGACCTCTTCGCGGGTAAGCTGAGGACGTGTCTTGGATTGGCCCGATGGATCGCCGATCATCGCGGTGAAGTCTCCGACTATGAGAACTGCGGTGTGGCCTTCATCCTGGAACTCGCGCAGCTTGCGCAGAGGAACGGCAAAGCCGAGGTGTATCTCAGGCCCGGTTGCGTCTATCCCCAGTTTGACGCGAAGTGGACGAGCATCTTTTTGGGCTGCATCGAGCTTCGCGCGAAGCTCCTCTTCGGTCACACACTCCTGGACCCCTCTCATGAGCTTTGCAAGCTCCTCAGCCATTATCAGAGCCTGAAGTCCCCGAAGTTCTCCGGATCGGTGTCCTTAAGCCTCTCCTTAAGCTCGTCAAGCTTCGCCTGCTCGTCTTCGGCAATCTCCTTGGCCTGGGCGTCCATAAGAGCATCGTCAACAAAGATAGGAGCATGCATGTGAACTGCAATAGCCACTGAGTCGGATGGACGTGCGTCTATTGAGATCAAAGACCCATCGCGGGAAAGGACCAGGTTCGCGTAGTAGGTGTTGTTCTTCATCTTGTTAATAATGACCCGCTCCACTCTGGCCCCCAACGCCTCAACAATTCGTTTGATAACATCAATGGTAAGTGGCCGCTCAAAAGGTTCGCGGCGAACAGCATAGGTGATAGCAGATGCCTCGACAGGCCCGACCCAGATGGGCAGCACGCGGTTGCCTTCACGTTCACGCAACAAAAGCACCGGCGTGTTGTTCAAATCCAGCGAGACCCCATGCACCTCCACCTCAATCACACTATCCCTCCTTGGCAGGCTTGGATACATCCTCTACCTGAGCGGATTCTCCCTCTGGAACAATCCAAACCTTGACGGTGGCGGTCACATCCTCAAAGAGACGAATCCGCACGTCGTGAGCACCGGCCTCCTTGAGGGGATACTCGAGCATAACCTGATGGTGATCAAAGTAAATCCCCTTCTCGCGGAACCCTTCTGCGATTTGCTTTGCGGTAATTGAACCGTAGGCCTTACCTGTTTCCCCAAAGGCAAGGGTGAACTTTACATGCTCCCCATCGAGTTTGGCGCGAAGCTCCTCCACGGAGGTGCGCTGTTTTTGTATCCTGGCGCGAGTCTGGCGCATCACCTCTTTAAAATGACTCCTGTTGGCGTCGGTTGCACGAAGAGCAAGCTTCTTCGGAATCAGATAGTTGCGAGCGTAACCGTCTTTCACCCCAATTATCTCTCCTCGCTTACCAAGTTTAGCTATGTCTTCGGTAAGAATCACTTCCATAACACCTTCCTACTACCTAGCCACGTAAGGCAGAATCCCCAGGTTACGGGCCTGTTTGATCGCCCTGGTCAGCTTACGTTGATGGCGAGCGCACAGACCCGTGCTGCGACGACCAAGCAACTTCCCCTTATCGGTCAAGAAATCAGAAAGATAGCCAGCAAACGGAGAGATCACATCCTTCTTCCCCGCACAGAACCGACATTCCTTCTGGCGTCTCATCATTCTCACAGTGCTCCTTTGTTCCTTATAACTACTAGTTTACTATTATTCAGGTAGTTGTCAACTTTCGAACGGGTCTTCCTCATTACCATCCGGGTCAGCGGAGCCTGCCTCCGGAGAAACCTCGCCCGCACTGGGTGCCTTCTCAAGGAACTGCAAGCGTCGCGAGACGACCTCCACCACGTAACGTCTGCTCCCGTCCTGGGTCTCGTAGGAACGGGAACGCAGTGTCCCTTCGAGGAGAACGGGCGAGCCTTTACGCAAACGCTCCCCGGCCATCTCCGCCATGCGATCCCAGACAACCACGTTGAAGAAACTTGTTTCCTCCTTGAATCCGCCTGCATCACGGTCTCTGTAGTAGCGTGAAACGGCTATGCGGAACGAGCACACGGCTGTTCCTTTAGGGGTGTAGCGCAGCTCTGGATCGGCCACCAGACGACCCGACACTATGACCAGGTTAAGATTGGGCAGCCGTAAGTCAGCCATTTTTCTCCTCCTGTGAAGACTCCTCTTCTTGCCCCGGAGCAACACTCAGATACATCTGACGCAGCAGACGTTCGTCGTGACGGATCTCTTCCTTCAGCTTGGCGATCAAGTCGGGCTCTGCATCAAAGGCCACTCTCCAGAAGCGTGTACGAGGATGCTTCTTGATAGAATGCGCCATATCGCGCACATCTGCTTGTAGTTCCTTGACGTTGACGGCCTTGCCTTTTTTAAGGAGCTTATGGAATCCCGCTTGGAAATCCTCAAGGGCCTTGTCTTCAAGATCCGGGTCAAGTATTAATACGGCCTGATAGCGTCTCAACGATCCTCCTATCTGAATTTAACAAGCAGGACATCTTGATCCTGCACTACGTAATCCTTTCCTTCGACTTTCATCTTTCCTGATCCAGAGGCCTCCTGCCAAGAACCAGCCTCTATCAAATCACCGGCACCCACAACCTCGGCCTTTATAAACCCATCTGCTATATCGGTGTGAATCTTTGCCGCGGCTTCGTGCGCTGTGGAACCTTCAGTGATCAGCCAGGCGCGAACCTCGGAACCCTTGATGGTATAGAAACGTATAAGTCCCAGAACCTTGCGCCCCTCTTCCACGAGACCGCCCACCCCCCTGTTGTCCACACCGACCTCCCCACGCAGCTCCTCACGCTCACCCGGATCAAACCCATCAAGGACCTCCTCCAATCCAACGGATAACCGGTAGGCGCCACGAAGTTCCACCGAAGAGCACCTATCAGGGAGGTTAAGCACATCGATGCGTGGACGAGGGATAAGAAGACCCCATAACCTCAAGCACAGCGTCTCATCCTCTGTGTAGGAATCATTCAGGCTGAAAGCACCTCTGGAGGTAAGCGAGTGGTAGCGTTCAAGTAGCTGAACCTCATCGCAAGCCTGGGGCTTTTTGCGCTGTTTTGCCAACCTGCGCTCGACTATCTCCAGATCGGCAAGGGCAAGCTCTGAGAGGACAATCTCGGCATCGCGGCAAGGATCGACGGTGTCGAAAACATGGGGAATGTTCTCATCGGCAAATCCCCTGATCACGTGAAGCAGAAGATCCACGTCCCGGATATGGCCGAGGAAGCGGTTGCCCAGTCCTTCTCCTTTGTGCGCGTCCTTGATAAGACCCGCTATGTCGATTACCTCTATCTGGGCAAGGGTCAGCTTTTGGGGGGATAGCATCTGACCCAGGCGATCCAAAGTATGGTCTGCAAGGACCGCCATGCCACGATTGGCGTCGATGGTGGTAAATGGATAGGTCTCGACCGCCGCCCCTGCCTTGGTAAGGAGATTAAAAATGGACGATTTGCCCACGTTGGGCAATCCAACGATGCCTATCCTCATGCCGGATTGACCTTATTCATCGCGATATCAATCCCTTCACTCGTTGCCAGTAGAACTGCATCACGCGCACGTTCGATCATTCCAGGAAGCTCGGCAAGCTCGGTTTTGGAAAAGGGCGAAAGCACGTACTCGGAGAGATCAGCTCCATCAGGCCTCGGACCGATGCCGATACGCAGCCTTGGGAAATCCTCGCCTCCAAGATGATCCCGGATAGAGTCAAGTCCATTGTGACCGCTAGTACCCCCCCTCTTCCGAAGTCTCAGTTGACCCCACTCAAGGTCAACATCATCGACCACGACCAGGAAATCATCGCTGCACTTTTCCAAAACGTCCTTGACCACCTGTCCCGAGCGGTTCATGTAGGATAGCGGTTTTACCAACCAGAGCTCCTGCAAGCGGTATTTCCCCTCTGCGATAAGGGCCTGGCCATGGGGCCGGAATCGCCAGCCAAGCTCAAGAGCCAGGGCGTCTGCAAGCATAAATCCAAGATTGTGCCTCGTAAAAAGGTACTCATCGCCTGGATTACCCAGACCGAATACAATCACCCCTTGCCCTCGGTCTCCTCTGCGGCGGCTTCGCCCTCGGCAGCTTCCTCGACCTCGCCTTCCTCCTCAGCGGCGACCTCCTCAACACGACGAGGAGAGGCGATGGTCACGATCACAGCCTGAGGAGGATCAACTACTTCGATACCCTCCTCGAACTTAAGGTCGCGTATCCTGACCGCATCGCCCAACTCAAGGTGGTTTATGTCGATATCCATATGCAAGGGGAGTTTCTCAACCGGCCCTCGAACATCAACCTCGTAGCGGATGTGATCGAGAATACCACCCATCTTGAGTCCTTCCGGGGTGCCATGGATTATGATCGGTATCTTGACGTGCAAAACCTCGCCAGGATGAATCTTCTGGAAGTCAATGTTGAGGAACTCATCGGTCAAAGGATGCTTCTGGATCGCCTTTATAGCCGCACGGAAAACATCACCATTAGGAGGCAGGAGCTCGGTTATCATGAGCTTTCCTCGAAGGTGCGAGATGAGGTTTTTGAACTCCTCTGCATCTACCGTGATAGGGTAGCTTTCTTCACCGCGTCCGTAAATCACACCAGGAATCTTGCCATCCCTGCGCAACTTACGGGTAACCGACTTGCCCGTACCCTCTCTTGTCTCAAAGTGAAGCACATTCTTCGCCATCGTTCTCCTTCAGTTGCAACCTTAAATAAACAACGAACTCACCGATTCACCGTCATGTATGCGGCGCATCGCTTCAGAAAGTAATCCCGCAATTGAAAGTACGCGGAATTTTTCGTTTGTGAGTCGATCGTGCACCGGAAGCGAATCGGTAACAACTATCTCCTCCATTGGAGAGGCAGTAAGTTTTGCTATTGCTTCTCCTGCAAATACCCCGTGACTGATAGCAGCTCGAACCCCACGTGCTCCGTGTTTCAAGAGAAGCTCCGTAGCCTCGATAAGGGTAGTACCGGTAGTCACCACATCATCCAGAAGTAAACAGGTCTTGTCCTCTACATCTCCCACCAGGTTAAGGGCTTCAGGCCTGTCCTTTTTCTCACGACGCTTGTCCACGATCGCCATAGGCAAACCGCCCATACGCTTTGC
The DNA here is from genome assembly GCA_004375895.1 of Candidatus Stahliibacteriota bacterium. Taxonomy (GTDB): domain Bacteria; phylum Hydrothermota; class Tepidihabitantia; order B3-TA06; family B3-TA06; genus B3-TA06. The sequence goes on along the minus strand of SOJW01000056.1, from coordinate 7,148 downwards.
ATAACCTCGGGCACGTCTTGCGCCACCTGCATCCGGTGAAACCACTACATAATCAGATAGATCGCGTTTGGCGTAAAACTCTGCGAAAACCGGCGAGGCATAGAGATGATCAACCGGTATGGAGAAGAACCCCTGTATCTGCTCGGCGTGAAGATCAAGAGCCAGCACCCTGTTCGCACCGGCCTGGGTCAAGAGGTCGGCCACAAGCTTGGCGCTTATGGGCACCCGGGGCTCGTCCTTCTTATCCTGACGGGCATAGCCGTAGTATGGGATCACCGCTGTTATCCTAGCAGCCGATGCCCTCTTTGCCGCGTCAAGCATCAACAAGAGCTCCATTAGGTTCTCTGCAGGCGGGTGGGTGGATTGGATGAAGAAAACGTCCACCCCACGAACGTTTTCCTCTATCTTGATCCTTATCTCGCCGTCCGAGAACCGATCCACGGTTATTTTACCAAAGGGAACTCCAAGCTTCTCACAAATGGCCTTAGCCAATCCAGGAACCGAGTTCCCACAGAATACCTCCATAGTATCTCGTTCCACAAGCCTCCTTTGTCTACTGGGGCGCAGGGAGTCGAACCCCGATTGGAGGAACCAAAATCCTCCGTCCTGCCATTAGACGACGCCCCAATGCTCAAGCGTTCTTACACGAAGCAAACATCCACGTACTCCCGCAGGAAGTTCAAACTCCACATCCGGCCCAACCGCGGCAAACAAAGCAGACCCTGATCCCGAAAGTCCTACAAACCACGCACCATTGGAGACAAACCACCCCACCATTCTTTCAAGTTCCGGGCACCGCTTGTAAACCACCTCTTCAAAAGAGTTATAAAGCCACCGCGACGCCTCGTGGTAGCGGCGCTCGCGAAGCGCTTTAGCGAGAAGTTTACATGGGTTTTTGCCGTTTGTCAACCGCTTAAGCTGCTTGTAAGCCCACCGGGTTGAGATGCCGAACCCAGGCGAGTAAATCACAAGATCAAACGAAGGAACATTCAGGGGTTCCATCCTCTCGCCGCGCCCGATCACCAGGCAGGGACGTGGATCAAGAAAGAAGGGGCAATCCATCCCCAACTCTATCGCAAGCGAGTGAAGTTCATCACGAGAAAGACGTGTATTAAAAAGCCTGTCCAATCCAAGGAGCGTTGCCGCCGCATCCGAGGAACCTCCACCCAGCCCATGACCTACTGGTATTTCTTTCTCCAACTCGATCCTCACCCCGGAACGAACACCCGTATACGTAAAGTAAAGATCGGCTGCACGCCAAACAAGATTTTTGGAATCGGATGGAACGTGCGGCATCTCACACGAAAGCTCTATGCCCTGCTCACGAGCCTCAAAGCTCAACCGGTCGAAAAGGCTTACCGGAAAGAACAGCGAACGTAACTCGTGATAGCCGTCCGGGCGCCGGCGCTCCACCCACAGACCGATATTTACCTTAGCCGGTGTTCTTAAGGTAAGCACGCAGCGCCTCCTGCCATGGCCTTGGGGTACGTCCAAAGGCCTGCTCGAATTTAGCGCACGAAAGGACCGACTGCCTGGGCCTTGTGGCAATGAAGCCGATCTCAGCACCTGTGGAAGGTATTGGTTTAACCCGGCTTCCAAGGATTCGGATAATCTCCTGCCCCATCTCGAAACGATTACAGCTACCTCTGTTGGTAAGGTGAAAGATGCCGCAAGCACTGGATTGGGCGATCTCATAAATTGCCGGAAGCAAATCCGGTATATAGCCGGGCGAACCTTGATGGTCTGTAGCAAGCTTAGGGGAACGCCCTTGAGCGATCTCTCCCTTAACGAAGGAGCAGAAATCTCTTTCTACCCCGAACAACCAGGCCATCCTTATGATCACATGATCGCGGACCAACAAGCTCACCGCACGTTCAGCCTCAAGCTTAGTCTTGCCATAGACGCTCAAGGGAGTTGGGGTGTCAGTCTCGGTGTAAGGCGAAGATTTGTGACCGTCAAAGACGTAGTCCGTGCTGAAATGGATAAACCGGGCGTTGAGCGCAGCTGCTACCTCGGCCAGATTACGTGTAGCCTCTACGTTATCGCGCCGAGCACGCGTCGGGTCTCGTTCACACTCGTCCACGTCAGTCATAGCTGCGGTGTGGAATATAAGATCAGGAGGAAGTGCGGCAAGGCATTTACTCACCCCTGCCTTCTCGGAAAGATCAAGCTCATTTCTGGATATCGCCCTAACCTCCTCACCCCTGGAAACAAGGAAATCATAAAGAGCCGAACCCAACCTTCCTCTGGCACCGGTAACGAGAATGGAACCCATACCGAAGTCTAGTCCCCAAAAGGGCTTGTGTCAAGAATCCCTACAAGAGGGGTTGACAATTTAATCCATAGCGTTATAATAAGAATTGTGAACAGACTTAACACTACAGTTCGCTATGCTGTTCGAGCCACGCTTCTTTTGGCGCAGCAGACCGATCGTCCTCTTTCTATCAAGTCAATCTCTGAGTCAGAGGGGCTATCTATCAAGTATCTCGAGCAGCTGTTCCTTAAGCTGCGCAAAGCCGGGCTCGTGAAAAGCGTACGAGGCATGCACGGTGGCTATTTTCTGGCCAGGCCTCCGGAAAAGGTCACGATAGGTGACGTCATCCGGGCGGTTCAAGCCGATGGGATTTATGCCGCGCCATGCACCAAACGCAGGGGCCGCTGCGAACGCCAGAAGGAGTGCAAAGCTACTAACTACTGGAACAAGCTCCAGAAACTCCTGGATGACTTCTTCAACAATACCACCCTTGTCAGCTTTAAGGAATGACGTTCCTCGCTGTCCATACCAGCTTTTCAAACCGTACGGATGCAGAGCGGGTATCCCGTATCCTCGTGAACGAAAAGCTCGCCGCATGCGTCAACATATTGCCTGCCCACTCGATATACCACTGGAAAGGAAGTGTGGAGGCCGAAGACGAGGTGCTGGTAATCTTAAAGACCGACGAGGAAACCTACCCGGCGCTGGAGAGACGGATTTTAGAGCTGCATCCCTACGAGGTACCCATGATTGTAGCTACACCTATCTGCTCTGGATCAAAAAGTTACCTTGCCTGGATCAGCCAGAGCCTTGCAAAGGAGGAATAAATGGTAACTAAAGCCCAGGTGCGCGAAGCCTTAAAGAGGGTAATTGATCCTGAGATCGGAATCAACATCGTGGATCTGGGGCTTATATACGACGTCAAGGTAGAGAATGATGTAGCCCACGTCTGTATGACCCTTACGGTTCCAGGCTGCCCCCTGGCAAACATGCTTACCCAGCAGGCCGAGAAGGCGGTGCGAGCAGTGGAAGGGATCAAGGACGTCAAGCTCGAACTTACCTGGGACCCACCCTGGAACCCGAAGATGATGAGTGAGGATGCAAAACGCAAGCTGGGCTGGAGTGAGTAACACATTCGGGGAAAGGTCAAGAGGCCAGCCGCAAGGCTGGCCTTTATCTATTTGAGCCTCACGCTTCCTTAAAGATTTCCCTAGGAATTTGTTTTGACTTAAATTTCCGCGGCTTAACATCCTTCAGCTAGAGTGGAATATCTGGTAAACTGGTAAAAATAAAGGTGATTGACTACTGAAGCTAACTCTTGACAAATTTCCTATAAGCAGTATATTTATAGGAGGAGACGAGAATGCGAAAGGGAAACTCTCAAGCAAGGAAACTTCGGGAAAAAGAAGTATACGATCGCCTCAAAGGACGAGGAGAGACGGATTACTATGCTTGGGACCGCAATCTTATGTCTGAACTATACGGTGAACGTGTGGGTTTCCAGAAAAAGGCACTATCACGCTATGTGCGAGGGAAACGAGTTTTAATATTAGGATGCGGAAGAGGAGGTGTAGTCAAAACTTTGAAATCGTACGCCCAGGAAATTATAGGAATCGATATATCCAAAAGAATGATTGGATTGGCCAGAGAATCTTATCCTGACGTAAGATTTATAATAGCCGATGCAGAAGACCTTCCTTTTCCTGACAAAGTTTTTGACGTAGTTTACTGCAGCGCCATTCTGCACCACCTCGATATACAAGCCGCGCTCAAGGAAATCCGAAGGGTACTCATCCCAGGCGGATATCTTTATATCGCTGCTGAACCCGGATTGCTTAACCCCGTAGCATGGATACGCAGAACTTTCTTCCCTTCTAACATTCACACCCCGGATGAAAAACCGTTTATACCTTCTGTGTTCAGAAAAACACTTTATCGAGAGGGATTCAAGGAACTCGTTTACTATCCAAGCTTTATCATCTCACCCATTATACCCGTTCTTGGGAAAAGGTTCCCTAAAATCCAATGGCGACCATTGCTTCACTTCATGTGTTCATTGGATAGGCTCTTTTTAAAAACCCAACTTAGGGAATTCAGCTGGTTGATAACCGGAATCTACCGATCACCACCTTGACAAATCGTCTGAGGTGAATATAGTTAGCGTATGCATCTCGGGCGATTAGCTCAGTTTTGGTTAGAGTGCTTGCTTGACATGCAAGAGGTCACTGGTTCAAGTCCAGTATCGCCCATCCTATCCTCAGAGGAATGGCCCTGTGCCTGACCTGAAGGAGCTACTTAAAGAACTTCAGGCCACCGACACGGAACTTCACACCCTGACAGCCGAACGAGAGGCGATCCCTGAAAAAATCGCCGCCCTTGAGCAGGAGATCAACCTGTTGAGCCACCGTCTTGAAGAAGCCAAGCAGAAACTCACAAACTCCCGTACGGAACTAAAGCTTGCAGAACTCAATCTAACCTCACAGGAAGAGACGCTCGCCAAATACAACTCGCAGTTATTCAGCGCCAAAACAAACGAAGAATACAAAGCGTTTCTCAAGGAGATCGAAACCGCAGAGCGCAAGAAGAACGAGATGGAGGATCAGATAATCATGCTCATGGAACGCATCGAGCAAGAGGAAGTCCAGCTCGCCAAACGAAGAACTGAGAAAGAGACCGAGGAGAGCAAGAAGAAACAAGAGATTCAGGCGGTGAAGGCTTCACAATCGCAGTTGGAGGCCAGGCTCAAGGAGGTGCGCGAAAAGTACGAACGGCTACGCAAAGAGTTGCCTGCGAACATCCTTGTACTCTATGATAGGATCAAGAAAAGCAAGCACGGATTGGCTGTAGCGCGGATACTGGATGCGAATCGTTGTTCCGCCTGTCTTAACCCTGTCCCAACCCAGCAGGCAATCGAGGCCGCTCATTCCAACACGCTAATCTTCTGCGAGTACTGCGGACGCATCCTGTTTCCGTAACCAAACAAGGGGGAAGCCAACCAAAGATGCAGAAACATCTTTCTGGCGAAGATAAAACCACGGCTCAGGCCTGGATTGATGGGTCCTCATCAGGCAATCCTGGACCGGCAGGGGCAGGGGTGATTATAAAGAAAGGTAACGAGGTTTTGGGGAGCTGGCAGGAGTTTTTGGGCAAGACCACCAACAATGTCGCAGAGTACAAAAGCCTTATCCTGGCGATTCGCAAATCTCTTGAGCTCGGGATCAAACGCCTCGTGGTCTATACCGACAGCGAACTCCTGCATCGTCAGCTCACCGGTCGGTATCGGATACGCAACCCGCGCATCAAGGAGCTTTTTGCCAAGATCAGGGAGCTGCTCAAAGACCTCAAGGATTTCAGGATAAAGTATATCCCCCGCGAGCAGAACAGCGAAGCCGACCGGCTGGCACGAGCAGCCCGAAGACGCAGATGAGTGCCGCTGCACGGTTGATTCCATATATCGCATTGATGCAACGCATTATGCCCGCAAAACTCCTGTCTGTGTTGACCAAGAGCATCGGACGGATGCTGGCCAATATTCAAAAGAAAAGACGAAGGGTGCTCCAACGCAACCTCTCCTTGATCGGGGTTCAAGCAACTCAAGATCGAATCACACGAACCATCGAGAACTGGACATACTCCCTCTCAGACCAACTGAGCTCCCTGTGGTTCTCCAAAAACAAGCTTCAGGGCATGGTTCAAGACCGCTGGAGCCATAATCTCAACCAGGCACTTCTCATGAAGCGCGGAGTAGTGCTGCTTACAGCCCATCTTGGTAACTACGAACTGGCCGGTTCGTATCTTGCATCCTTCGATCTTCCTGTCTATGCAGTGGTGGAGGATATACCAAGCGGACACACTCAGGTCTTCAACCGCATCCGCCGCCGCTTCGGGATGGGGGTGGTCGGATACTCTGATGTCCCTCGAATGCTCAAGATACTTCGCTTGCGCAAGATACTCGTGCTTCTAGCTGACCGAGACCTGGAAGGGACTGGTGTGTGTGTGCCCTTTGGTAAAGGCATAAGACGCGTTCCTGTGGGTCCTGCACTACTTGCTTTGCGGACCGGCGCTTGCATCCAAATCGGATACTTCGTTTGGGAGAAAAACAGAAAGAGCTACCGGTGTGTCATAAATCCGGTGCTTGAGCTGAAGCCCAAAGGATCACTGAAGGAAAAAACCGTCTCCATCACACAAGCGATCTCTGAGGAGTTGGTAGCCGCCATCCGCAGCTATCCTGACCAGTGGTTCGTGTTCCAGGACGAGTGGGGTTCGGCGGAACCCTGCCCTCCTCAGCCCCCTTGCCCTCCTCAGAAATCCTTTTAGACGCTTGCCGCAACTACTCCGCTTCAATTTGCATTTTGCACTTTGAATTTTACAATTAAAATGCCTGTCGCAGGCACGTTTACTTGACGCAACCTGAATCCTGAGTATTCTACGCTAGATGAAAAAAGCCAAGCTTGCGATCCTTGCATCAGGCCGGGGCTCGAACGCGGTTGCCATTATCAAAGCGACCCAGGCGGAAGATTTCCCTGCAGAGGTAGCAATTGTTCTATCGGACAACCCCGATGCGCCGGTTCTTGATAAGGCACGCAGCCTGGGGGTTAAGGCGATCTGGCTTGACCCGGGCCCCAAACATACCTTCCTTATCCCTGAGGTTGAAGCCAAATGGATCCAGGTGTTGCGAGAGCACAACATTGACTATGTACTCCTTGCCGGATTCATGCGGGTAATAAAAAAACCCATGCTCGATGCTTTTGCGGGTCGGATACTCAACATCCACCCTGCCCTCCTCCCATCGTTCAAAGGACTGGAAGCTCAGCGTCAGGCATGGGAACACGGGGTGAAATACTCAGGTGCGACGGTGCACTTTGTTGATGCCTCCCTGGACGGCGGGCCGATC
>SOJW01000057.1 GCA_004375895.1 Candidatus Stahliibacteriota bacterium | reverse complement strand
CCCTCCACGCCCTCCTCCCACCTCCCCGCAGGAGTGTATTTCGCCAGGGTTGAGGGAGAATCAGCCAAAGCCACAGGCAAGCTGGTGATCCTGCACTAAACCTTGACAAACAGGGGGATGTGCCTTTAATAGACTAAAAGGAGGTAACGATGCTCAATATAAGTCTTTTGGCTTTAGCCTTGTGCGGTGGTGTTCTTATGGAGCCGTTTCGGGTAGCAGACCACCAGCCCGGCCATAATCAGAAATATGTTTGTGCGGCTATGGCCTCAGACGGCCACTTTGCCGTGGCCTGGATAGACGGCATACCCGGCGATCTCCTCAATCCCAATGATCTAGAGCCGGAGCTTTTTATCCGCTTCTTTGACCGTGATGGAAATCCAATGACCGAGGCTTATAAGATTACAAAGCTTGCGGATACCTCGTGGATCCGCCACCCTTGTCTTGAGATGGACACCGCGGGCAACACCATTCTGCTTTGGGCAGATACGCCGATCTGGAGGGAGGATGAGCCTTGGTATGCTTTGTATGCTTGGTATGTGCGCTTTCAGCGCTTTGCCCCTGACGGTAGCCCTGTTGGCTCTGCGCACACCTTGATTGCCCGCACACCCTTAAATGTACACCCGAATAAACCGGGCCCAATTGACCTGAGCCTCAACAATAACGAGGAGTTCGTGGTAACCTGGTGTGAGATAGAGTCTGGTCCCCCCACTTTGAATTACGTGTGGGTCGGGCGTTTTGATTTGGATGGTTATCCTGAGAACCAGCCCTTCCTGGCTTGTGATGCGGAGTGTGTATATTCCTACTATCCCAGGGTGGCGCTGAACGATGCAGGCGACGTGGCAGTAACCTGGCTTAATGAGATTTGGGGGGTCCGGGACTCGACGTATCAGCGGTTCCAGGTGTTCGATGCCGCAGATGAACCGATCCTGTCCTGGAGACCATGGGGGCATCTGTTGGATGAACGGGAAGACGGCGGGAGGGAGCCCCAGCTCTTTTGGCTCGATAATGATCGCTTCGTGGCATTTTTCAGGGCATTGGATGAAGGTTTTTTGGAGGCTCGAGTGTTCGCCCATCGCGGCTTGGCATCCTATCCCCCACGCTTAGTGATAACTGATCCCTACGCAGTCGGGACCTGGGAAAAGAGGTTCTCAGTTGCCTTCTCTTCTGATGAGCGGTTTGCTGAGACGCATATGCGAAGGAGTAAGTTACACGAAGAACCAGACTGCTACTGGATGCGCCCGGGCGGCATAATCGGAGAGATTCGAGACAAGGAGGTTTGGCGCAGGACTAACCTTTTCGAATATACGGCGCCCTTCGGGAAGGATACCACATTTAAGGCTTATTTTATAGCTCTAATAGGTTTTATACCTGCGGTAGGGGTGTGCGACGACCGCATCGTTTGGGTATATCCCCGCCCCGCGCCCGATAGTCTCTGTGAGGCCTGGGTCTTAATCTCCGACTGGGACATGGGCGTAGGGGTGGTTGAGCAACCGATTGTTGAAAAGCCGCCTGACTGGGAAGTGATAACCTCCATCGGTTCTCAAATAGTGCTGCGATATCAAGATAGACCCGATGGCTTTCGAGCTTCAATCTTCGACGCCTCGGGCCGCAAGGTTGACGAGTTAAAATCCCCAGTTCAAACCGGGGTTTTGACCTGGGGCGAGTGTTACGGGCCAGGGGTGTACTTTATCAAGCCTGTTGTGAAATCTGAGGAAACCCGAAAGGTAGTTTTAACAAAATAGACAATACCTCATCGATATGGGTTAATGCGACCAAAAATGTCCACCTTTTGTCCAGTATTTGACCAGCTTTCGGGTAGTTTTTGTACACCTTTTTTGACCCGGAAAAGCCTCATCAATCCCTGGAAGGAAGGGTTCTTTTCTATTGACAAATCCCCACAAGTGTGCTAAACTGTTAGTTGTTATGAGATTAGACCGTTTTACCCAGAGGGCGCAGCAAGCGCTGGGGCTGGCACAGTCCTCCTTATCGCGCTTTCAGCACACCGAGTTTGACGCGCATCACCTGCTGTGGGGCTTACTTACGCAACAGCAGGGGCTTGTGCCGCAGGTTCTATCGGAGATGGGCATCGCCTCGGAATACTTGGTTGAGCGTCTTGAACGTGAACTCGATAGATTGCCGAAAGTTGTGGGGGCTGGCGGCGGGACCGAGCAGGCCTACCTTACCCCTCGATTAAAGCGCGTACTGGATCGTGCCTCAGAGGAGGCAGGGCGGCTCAAGGATGAGTATATAGGCACAGAACATCTCTTTCTTGCCCTGACCGAGGAGCGCGAGGGGGTGGCGGCACGGGTGCTTTCGGACTTCGGGGTCACTACAGATAAGGTCTACCATGCCTTGCAGAAGATACGAGGCACGCAGCGTATTACCTCTTCTGATGCTGAAAGCCACTACCAATCCTTGAAAAAGTACACTCGCGATCTAACTCAACTTGCAAAGGAGGACAAGCTTGACCCTGTGATCGGCCGCGACGACGAGATACGCCGGGTGATTGAGATACTTTCCCGACGCACCAAGAACAACCCTGCGCTGATAGGCGAGGCAGGGGTCGGAAAGACCGCTATAGTTGAAGGGCTTGCGCAGCAGATAGTCGCGGGCGAGGTGCCTGAGATCATTCGCAACTCACGGGTTCTGGCACTTGACATGGGTCAGCTGGTTGCCGGCACCAAGTTCCGCGGTGAGTTCGAGGAGCGGCTGAAGGCCGTGCTCTCAGAACTCAAACAGAACAAAGGGAACGTTATCCTTTTTATTGACGAGATGCACACCATAGTTGGTGCGGGCGCTGCCGAGGGAGCGATTGATGCGGCCAACCTGCTCAAGCCCGCCCTGTCGCGCGGCGAGATTCAGTGCGTGGGCGCAACCACACTCAAGGAGTACCGCGAGCACATCGAGAAGGATGGGGCTTTGGAGCGCCGGTTCCAGCCTGTATACGTGGATGAACCTACGATCGAGGAAACGATCCTGATACTTGCAAGACTCCGCGACCGCTACGAGGCCCATCACGGGGTGAAGATCGCAGATGACGCCCTAGAGGCCGCTGCCAGACTCTCATCACGCTACATTGCCGGTCGCCATCTCCCTGACAAGGCTATCGACGTGCTCGACGAGGCGGCAGCCCATCTCAAGCTGGATATGTACTCCCTGCCGCCTGAGATCCGCCAGAAGGGGCAGCGGCTGGCCGAGCTTACCCGTGAGGGTCAGGAGGCGGTCAAGATTCAGGACTACACCCGTGCGGCACGGCTCAAGGAAGAGGCGGACAAGATTCAGGCCGATTACGTGGCCGAGCGCAGTGCATACCTGAAAGACAAGGGGATAGGCCAGATACTTGATGCAAAGCAGATTGCCGAGACTATCTCGCGCTGGACAGGGATACCGGTGGCAAACATGCTCAAAGGGGAGGCCGAAAAGCTTTTAAGGATGGAAGAGCGTATCCACGAGCGGCTCATCGATCAGGACGAGGCGGTTCGTGCGGTGGCAGACGCGATTCGCAGGGGGCGCTCAGGGCTTTCCGATCCTGCCCGTCCCATCGGTTCCTTCCTCTTCCTCGGCCCGACAGGTGTTGGCAAGACCGAGCTTGCGCGAAGCCTTGCGTGGTTTTTGTTCGACGACGAGGCGGCGCTCCTGCGAATGGATATGAGCGAGTACTCGGAGAAACACTCGGTCGCCCGGTTCGTGGGTGCGCCTCCGGGTTATGTGGGCTACGAGGAAGGAGGTCAGCTTACCGAGGCGGTGCGCCGAAGACCCTACCAGGTGATACTTCTCGACGAGGTGGAAAAGGCTCATCCTGCCGTGTTCAACATACTCCTTCAGCTTCTGGACGACGGTCGCCTTACGGACGGTCAGGGTCGGACGGTTGACTTCTCCAATACCGTGATTATTATGACATCAAACATCGCTTCGCAGGAGATACTGGATAGCGGCGGCGAGCTCGGCAAGGATGAACTCGATAGGCATCTGGCAGCGAACTTCCGCCCGGAGTTCCTCAACCGCATTGACGAGATAGTGGTGTTCAAGCCGCTTACGCTGAAACATATGGGTTTTATTGTGGAACTGCAGCTTGGGCAACTTAAAGAGAGGCTGGAGGATAAAGGAATCAAGGTTCGTTTCTCAGATGAGGTAAAGGAGCTTTTGATGCGCGAGGGATTTGATCAACGATTCGGGGCAAGGTCCCTTAAGAGAACTATAGAGCGGCTCGTTGCCAATCCTTTAGCCAGGATACTTATCAACGGTCAGGGGCGGCGCTCCTATCGCGTCAGGCTTGCGGGCGGCAAGCTGGTATTTGACAGTGAGGAGGCATGAGGTTTCCAAGGGAAAAGCTCGTGCTTTTTTCGCTGCGTGCTGAGTTCGTCGATCTCGATGAGCTGCTGCACTTTGCCAAGAAGCACCGGGCTTTTAAGCGCTCCTATTACATCACCATAGACTACCCGGATTCCTTCGATATCCTGCTCGTGCGCCAGGGGGAGCTTGCAACTATTATGCGGGTCGCCAACAATGTTCCTACCAAAGAGGTTGCCCTCATGGATGTAGATGAGAAGATCAAGCACACCGACTCCTCACTTGTGAACGTTGCGTTCGCCGACGATCAGCTTTTGGTGATGATAATCGTCGGCTTGCGGGATGAAAACGTGGTTCGGGAGGTGGATGCTCGCAGTGTCCCTCCCCTAAATCTCCTGCGTGACCTGTCGGTGCAGAGCTTTTCAGGCATACTGGTGATAACTCGTCGCAACGAGAAGTCCTACGTTTTGGTGAAGGAAGGTGAGGTCTCCACCGTATATCTGGCTCCGGGCGGGCGAACCCCAGATGACCTCTTCAAGTACCTCAAGGAATGGGGTTCGGAGCTCTCCATAAAGATCATTCGGGAGGTGCCTGAGGAGGCGGCATACGCTACATCTGCTCAGGTTGAACTTTTGATAACCTCTGCAAACCGCCTGCTTGAAGAGTTCACGGCGATCCTTGGACGCAACATCGTGAAGAAGATAGCAGAGATCTCGCTTAAAGGTGTTGCCAAGGAGCATACCTTCTTCGAGAGTTTCAAGATCACAGATGACGCCAAGTTCACGGGCGCACCCAAGGTGGATACAGATAGCCTGGTGCGTGGATTCGCCGCCTTCTTCAACCTGCTGGCAGACTCGCTTTCCACCATCTCCGGTGGCAGACACATCACCGTCTTCCGCAAGGCGCTTCAGGACTACCGGTTTGCGCTAAATAACCTAAAGTTTTTTGACCACATCAAAGAACAGATCTTTTGATCGAACGCGGCACCCTTTACATCGTGAGCACCCCGATAGGGAATATGGCAGATATCACCCTGCGGGCGCTTGATGTCCTGAGAGCGGTGGATCTTGTGGTCTGCGAGGATACCCGTCGGACAAGATCGCTGCTTACCCACTACGACATTCACAAGCCTCTCATTTCATACAACGACGCCAACAAAACTTCACGCACTCCATCTCTTCTGGCAAAACTCTCGAACGGAGAAAGCCTTGCACTGGTATCCGACTCCGGCACCCCGGCTATATCAGACCCTGGATTCTACCTTGTGCGCGAGGCCGTAAAGCAGGGGATCAATCTTGTTCCCATCCCCGGTCCTTCGGCCATCCTTGCCGCTTTGGTCGTCTCCGGCCTCCCAACCGACCGGTTCCTGTTCGTTGGATTCCTTTCAAAGAAGTCGGGAAGACGAAAGATCCAGATCCGTTCCTTTGCCGAAGAGCGAGGTACCATAATCCTTTATGAAACCGCACTTCGTTTGCCCAAAATAGCTCGTGATCTCCTTGAAGTTCTCGGTCCTGATCGCCAGGTTGTGCTTGCGCGTGAGCTGACCAAGCGCTTTGAACAGGTGGCACGCACCGATCTCGAACATCTTACAGAAACCTTGCGTGAGATCGTATTGAAAGGGGAGCTCGTTGTCCTGGTCTCTGGAAACACGCGGTAAGGTTTATGCGGGCTTCCGGTGGCTTGTCTCGCCGCTGGTGAAGAGCTTTGTCCGGTTAGGGATGCCTCCTGCCGTTATCTCTATGGCAGGGATTTTATTCACCGGCGTGGCCTTTATCCTCATGTACCGTGGTTACGCCAGCGGTGTCTCCGGCTGGATGCGTGCCGCAGGCGGGGTTATCCTTTTTGCCGCGGCCTGGGATATCGTGGACGGCGAGGTGGCGCGTGCGCTTGGCAAGGCGTCGGCCAAGGGAGCTTTCCTCGATTCGGTACTCGATCGGGTCTCAGAGTTCATTATCTTCCTTGGGATCTTTCTTTTCTTCGATTTCGGTAAACTCGACTCCGCGTTGCTGTTCGCCCTTCTTTTCGCCTCCTACTCTATAAGCTACGTACGCGCCCGTGCCGAAGGGGTAGGTATCCACTGCAAGGTTGGGTTCTTTGACAGACCGACCCGGGTCTTCATCATAGGGGTGGCCTTGATAGCTATCCCGTCTTATATGAATTGGGTGATACGAGGTCTTCTTGCGGGTGCTGCATTCACGGCTGCGAGGCGGTTTATCTATGTTCTCACAAGAAAAGCCGAAAGCTGAGCGCGTACTTCTGGTTGCGGTTGCCCGTGATAACCGCTTACGCTGGGACGCCGTGGACAGCCTTGCCGAGCTCGCCGCACTGGCTGAGACCGCCGGTGCAGAGGTTGTAGAGAAGATCCTTCAGATCCGGCAAAAGCCCGATCCCCGCAGCTTCGTAGGTCGTGGCAAGCTTGCCTACCTTAAGGCGATATGCTCACAGCTTGCGATCGACCTTGTGATATTCGATAACCCCCTTACCCCTACCCAGCTGCGTTTCATCGCCGAGGAGCTCAAGCGCCGCACCATAGACCGCACTGCGTTGATACTCGACATCTTCGCTCTCCATGCGCGCAGCGGGGAGGCCAATACCCAGGTTGAGCTTGCCCAGCTCGAGTACCAGTATACTAAGCTCACAGGCTGGGGACGGGAGCTCTCGCGCCTGGGCGGTCGTTCAGGAGCACTCGGCGGCCGTGCCGTGGGGATCGGCACGCGCGGCCCTGGAGAGACCAAATTGGAGGTGGATAGACGTCGTATCCAGGAGCGGATCGGCCGTTTGAAGAAGGAGCTCGATCACATCGAACGTGAGCGGGACACCCAGCGAAAGCGCCGCAGGAGGCTTTTAACCGTTACCATGGCCGGTTATACCAACGCCGGGAAATCGACACTTCTCAACGCACTAGCCGCCGAACACACCTTTGTCTCCTCTAGGCTCTTTTCCACCCTTGACTCCACAACCCGCGTGGTGGAACTTGAAGAAAACATCCCCATGCTACTTACCGATACCGTTGGTCTCATCAAGAACCTCCCTACCCAGCTTGTGGCAAGTTTTCGGGCGACGCTTCAAGAGATATCCGAGGCCGACGTTGTTCTTCACGTTGCTGACTCAAGTGACCGGCATCTCGATCAAAAGATAGAGGTTGTCGAGCGCCATCTTGTAGAGTTAGGTGCAGAGGGGATTCCCAGGGTGCTTGTGCTTAACAAGAGCGATCTCTTGTTCGATGAGATCGTGAAGGAGAAGTTGGCACGAAGATACGAAGAGGCGACCTTCGTGTCGGCCCTTCACTCGCAGGGGCTGGAGGGCTTGCGCAGACGTATCCGAGAGCTTGCAGCAGAGATTCTTATAGAGGTGGAGGTTAAGATCCCTCGCTCTCATCCTGAATGGGAGCACCGTTTCTACGAGGCGGGAGACGTGTTGGAACGCATCGAGTGTCCTGAAAGCGTGACCTTGAAGGTGAGGGGATACAGGGCTTTGCTGGAGGGTTTGAATAAGGAGTTCAGGAGTCTTCTAGCGAGCGCTGACACTTGATACAGTGCTTTGCATAGGGGACGTAGTCCAGTCTTTCTCTTTGAACCTTAGCCCCGCAGCGTGAGCATATCCCGAATGTGCCGTTGTATATGCGTTTGAGTGCCTCGTCTATGGCCCGCAGGATGCGTGTCTGTTCTGAGGTCAAACTTGCCTTCAGCTCTCTCCGGTAGGTTTCACCGGACTGATCGGCCATATGGAAGGTGAAGCTCGAGAGGTCTCCCGAGGCCTCCCTTGCCAACTCGGACAAGGCCTCCTCTTCCACCCCTATTTCTCTAAGCAGGCGCAGTTTCTCTGCAAGAAGTTTTCGCCCATACCTTTGCCGATTACGTTTGGTCATCAGCTATAGCCTCATAGCATTTATCGCAGATCTCCGGGTGGTCTGGATGGGTCCCCACACTCTCGGACCACAGCCAGCAGCGCACGCATTTTTCTCCCTTGGGCCTTTGAACCTCTACTGCCAGATCGTTTTTCCTGCTTTTTTCCGGCATCTTGTCCCACTCCATGAGATTCACCTGGGAGACGATAAATAGCTCCGGCAGATGGGATTCGTATTTCTTTAGAAGTTGAGCCAGGGAGTCATCTTTAGCGGCGAGGCTAACCTTTGCATCGATTGACGCCTTGAGTTTGCCTGCGGTGCGCCGTTCTTCAAGCGCTTTGAGAACCGCCTCGCGTACGGATAGGAGGTGGGAGAACTCGTAGGCGAGCTCGCGATCCTCAAGCGAGGGGTCTACCTTGGGGAAGCTAAGCAAGAAAACACTTTCTTCGGTCCTCTCCAAAGGGGAGGCGCGGTAGGCTTCCTCTGCGGTGAAGCTGGCCAGAGGAGCAAGAAGCCGGATTAACGTATCGAGCACCTCGGCCATCACGGTCTGCACCGAGCATCTGATCTTCGAGCGCTTGCTCCGGGTGTAAAGGGTATCCTTTACCACATCCAGATAAAAGCCGGAGAGCGTGATCCCGCAGAACTGATATATGGCCTGGAAGGCACGGTGGAACACGAAACTGTCAAACCCGCTGCGTACGGTCGAGACAAGTTTCTGTAACTCGTGCAGGGTATAGCGCTCGCGCGGGGCAAGCTCCCCGAAAGGTACTCTATACGCTTCCTCAAAGTCCGCCAGGTTGCCCAGGAGGAAGCGGAGGGTGTTGCGGATCTTGCGGTAGGCGTCAACTACACGATCCAGAATCTCGCGGCTTACTCGAACGTCACGGGTGAAATCAGATGAGGCAACCCACAATCTCAGCACATCCGCACCGTAACTATTCACAATCTCTTCGGTGGCTATATAGTTGCCGAGCGATTTGTGCATAGCTTTACCCTCCTGATCCACCGCCCAGCCAGTGGTTGCCACTTGCAGGTAAGGTGAGCGTCCTTCCGCACCCAGGCTGGTCATAAGCGAGGCGTTGAACCATCCCCGATGCTGATCCGGACCCTCAAGGAACAAATCCACAGGCCAGCGCAGCCCTTCCCAGTTCCGGCAAACAATCAGCGAGGAACAGGATGAGTCGAACCACACATCCAGGATGTCTCGCTCCGGCCTGAGGTTTTTACCCCCGCACTTAGGACAGGTGAGGTCCGGAAAGTGCTTCATAACGTCCGGCTCGAACCAGAAGTCGGCCGAATACCTCTTTACCAGGTCAGCGGTGCGCCGCACCAAATCCGCATCCAGTATAGCTTCGCCGCACTCGTTGCAGTAGAATGCAGGGATTCCAACCCCCCAGAACCGCTGTCGAGAAAGGCACCAGTCAGGACGACCCTCAATCGCCGCCTTGATACGCTCATAGGACTCCGCCGGTACCCAATCCACCTTCCCAATCTCAGCCAAAGCCTTATCCCGGTGCCCTTCATGATCCACGTTCATGAACCACTGCATGGTGGTGCGGAGGACCAAAGGCTTATGGCATCGCCAGCAGTAGGGATACTGGTGCTCAAGGATGTCCTGTTTTAAAAGGTTACCGGCCTCTCTAAGTGCGGCCAGCACCTCCTCGTTGCCCCGCTGTAGATCCAGGCCTGCAAAACGTTTGCCTGCCTCTGCGGTAAAGTGACCCTTCTCATCCACCGGGCAGAGGATCTCTAGCCCGTATTTCTTGCCTATCCGGAAGTCATCCTCGCCGTGGCCGGGTGCGGTGTGAACAATGCCGGCGCCATGGTCCGCGGTGACGAAATCACCCTCCAATACCGGAGAGGGACGATCGAAGATAGGATGGCGGAACTTGAGGTTACGAAGCTCCTCTCCGAGCAGACGGCGTTGGATCTCCAACCCCTCAAGATTCCACCCCAACTCACGGACGGTCTGTTCGTAGAGTGCCTTTGCTACAAGATAGCGCTCTTCGCCCCTCTTCACAACGTAGTACTCGAAGTCCGGCCTTACCGTCAGGGCCAGATTCGCGGGGACAGTCCATGGTGTTGTGGTCCAGACAAGGGCATAGGAGCCCTCCTTATCCCCGCCGAAGATACGGTCAGGGTCTTCAAGCAGTGGAAACCGTAGCCATATGGAGTAGGAACTCTTCTCATGATACTCGATCTCTGCATCGGCCAGAGCGGTCTGGCAGGTGGTGCACCAGTGGATAGGACGCAGGTCTCGATATATGTAGCCTCGCTGGACCAGATTGGCAAATATCTTAAGTATCTCGGCTTCGTATAGCCGTGACATCGTCAGGTAAGGGTTTTCCCACTCGCCGAACACGCCGAGCCGCATGAACTCATCGCGTTGGACATCCACGAAATGCGCCGCGTACTCCCGGCAGCGTTTGCGGATCGCCCCTCGTTCGACAGGTTCCCCTCGCTTACGGAACTCGGCCAGGACGTTGTTTTCGATGGGCATACCGTGGTTGTCCCAGCCCGGCACAAAGGGTGTGAAGAAACCGTTCATCGAACGGTACTTAACGATGAAATCCTTAACCACCTTGTTGAGTGCAGTCCCGAGATGGACATGCTCGTTGGAGTAGGGCGGTCCGTCGTGCAGGATGTAGGTTTGGCCCGAACGTCTAGCCTTGATTGTTTTTTCATAGATCCTAGCCTCGTTCCAGAAGCGTAGGATCTCGGGTTCTCTTTGGGGGAGCTTTGCCCGCATCGGAAACTCTGTGCTGGGAAGATGGATGGTATCCCTGTAGTTCATCAATCCTTGGGGGCGTAAAAGATATAGATGAGCGTTCCCACTATCGCGGTTACCAGCAGCGGTTCCCACAGGCTGCCCGCTGACGATGAGGTGTAGTACTCCTGGGTTAATGGGGAACGCACCAGATCCAGTTCGCTTTCTGGGAACACGCTTTTCTGTTCGTCAACAAAACGCTGCTGTGAAATAACCATGTTGTCCTTCATCAAGGTTATCTCCACTTCTGCCTGTGCCCATCGCTCGATCATCCTGCGTCCCAGAAGCAGCTTGCGGTAACTGCGTTTATGAACCACGCGCAGTTGGTTTACAAGGTAGCGCAACTCCACCTCCGGCTCAGCGCCGAGTGGTGCGGAAAGGTAAACCTCTATGCTGCGTTCTCTTAGAACCTCGGCCAGCTGCGTACGCACCAGGTATCCAGCATCATCCGAAGAGTATCTGGCGTCGTAAAGGACTACACTTTCAATACCCTCAAGCCCACCAAGATCTGCAAACATCCCTGAAAGCATCGTCCTTGCCACGTCCCAATCGGTGGGGGTTCCGGCAAAAATTGTAAAAATCAACAATACGCCCATAGCCGCTAATTATAAGGGAAGAAGTTCTAAAGTCAAGAGCCTTGATTGCATAGGCGGCAGTTACTTATGCGTCATCTGCATTCCTATATCCAAGCCTGACGCCATTCTGCGGGCATAGATGCTCGCGCAACAAGGTTTTCCAGTCATCTGCAACAAGCTGATCGTCCTGGCCGCCGCAATCACGCCGCGCAAACTCGTCAGGTTTTAATGCCAAAAGCTGGTCAAAAGGTGGACAAAAGCTGGACAAAAGGTGGACAAAAATGGGGCGATTTTGGGGTAAAACATCAATTGGCGTGGAGATTATTAGTTCGTGCCTTTTTTGTTTTTATGAGGGTACTGGAGGCGGGTGAGGATGTCAAGGAGGGGGGGACCTGTAAGTCGTCAGTTCTTGTGATGTAAGGGAATTTACCCTTTGATAAGCCTGAAGTTAGATATTTCTAGGGTGTTTTCTTTATACGATAGGATCACTTCCTCCTCAGAGAATACAATCCAAATATCTATAGTATCCTGTTCGTATGTGGCTGGGACCGTTATTACCTTTTGGACTTCAGTTAGTGGGATTAGTAGTACACCATCACGTGAGAATAATAGAGAACCTACTCCTTTCTGCAAGGAGTCGATGAAGCTTCCGGGTTTACGTCCTCTAAAGGTAATTTGCCACCCTTTTGTTTTTTTGCTACCGGGGCGAATGAATGTTGTTTCGTTATTTATTACTGCTTCGTATTTTCCCCATTTTTGGATAGTCATGCCGCAATTTTTTATGATTTTTTGAAGTTCATCTCCGAAAACTTCTTCCTGCCCTTTTTCTTCGAGGGTTTTAGTAATGATCGTCTTCTTGATTAAGAAAAAATTCAACTCTTCCTTCAAGGCGGTAATTAAAACCTTCTGTGCAGGGTTAAAGTTTTGAGTTTCACCCTGTGATACTACCTTATATCTGTTTGCTTTTAATAATCGTATAAGGTACAACTCTAAAGCTTTTCTTACAACAGTATCGTTGAAATCTGACTGTGTAGCAGAACGCCCGTCATTTATTATTATAGCATGGTCCCATTTTTGAATTTTAACATCGGGGGAACTCATATGCGTTTTCAACCTCTTGTAGAGGTCTTTAGCTTCCCCGACATAGACTTTATTCCGGGCTTCAAACAACATGTAGTTTCCGGGAAACGCTACTTCTCCAAGTTCAGTATTTAAAGCTTCTAACGCCTTTTGTTCCCTAGGTATCTCCCAAGCCCGTATACGATCCGTTGTGCGGGCTCGGGTGATTCCATCGCCGTTTTTAGGGTCCTCTTGGTAGCCTATTTCAATCTCGGTCATATGCTAACCCTTCAATAAAGTAATTATTGATTCTCTTAATCTATAGCTTCTTATTTGGCCTGATCTTCGTTCTCTTGCCTTTTCAATTTTTTCTGTTCTTAAGCCCAAGTCTTCACCTATTTTTGCTATCAGCAAATCTGTTGGAACATAAACGTCTGCAATCAAGCTATCACCCACTACAAGAATAAATCTCCCACCTTTTTTCATAGAACGAACAACATTTCTCATAATTCTAAACATGTCATCGAAATATTTGTGAACTATATGAGGCATATCAGTTCTTCTGTAACGGCCTCTTCTTTCAATATTGCTTTCTATATCAGCTTTAATCCTTTCGATCCAATCGTTTGAATAAGTTGATTTGGCGTGTGAAAAATCTTTTATTAAACCCTTAGATACATTATCGCATACAACCATATCATTTTTTATCTTCTTCAGCGCCTTATGATCCTCTACAAACCCCATCCACCCCATCTCTATTTTGTAGTTTATAACATAGTCCATCCCGTTCATGTACGGTGGAGAAGTTATAACAAGATCAAACTTTTCAGTGTGCTGGTATTCCATCGCATTTGCTAAGACTACTTTGCTTTTGGTTTTTATGAAACCCTTATACTGTGATTGGATTAACTTTAGATCACTTACAATGTCTCGTATTTTTTGGCCAAATAAAACAAATGGGGCCGCATCATCAACACGCTTGTTTTTATCGTAACCTAGGCAAGGGCTTCGTTTCAGTTTACTGCAATCAATCAATATCGCGGAGAAAGCTAGTTTTAATAAGTCCTTCACCTTTCTTTGTTTTTCAGTCTTAGGCGTTATTGTTTCAATCCCCCCCTTTATTATTTCAAGATTATGCAACACATTTTTACTGAAATGTGATTCGGTCTTTAAAAAAGTTGGTGCAGGTGAGGTGACGTCTTTAGGCATCGAGTTATATGTCTTTAGCAAGTGATTCGGTGAAACATCCCAAGAGTTGAGTTTAACATCTGCAATGAATTGTAATAGTGGGTTCAACTCTGTCCCAAACGATTTGTAGCCGTTAATTTTTGTCTGCACCAAAACGGTACCACAACCTGCAAATGGGTCTAGTACTACAGGGCGTTTATACTCTCCCTTATATTGATCTAATACAGTTTGAACAAACGAAGCTGAAAACCCTTGCACGTAGGGTGCCCAACGGTGTATATGTTCATTGATGTTTGGTGAAAACTGAATAGGTTGTGATTTTTCCTGGATTTCAACGCCGAGTTCTTGAAGATAAGGAATAGAGTCAACTTCGGATGAACCGCCTTTTTTGGGGGACCTCATTATATTTTCCTTACGTGCGTCTAACTCCGTTTTCCCAAAATCATTCAAGCTTAGCTGTTGCATCTTCACTCCTATCAATGAAGTATAAATTATTTAAGTCCGGTTGTCAACCCCCATCCTCCCCATTGACACCCCCTAAGCCAAGCGCGGGGTGCGGTCTGCGTATGCGATTGACAGCGGTCTGTAAAGTGCATAACGTTCGGGCGCTAAGGGATAGTTACCAGGCAGGCAGATGCTGGCGGGTATATTTGAGGAAGCGGGAATCTCAGCGCACTTGACATTTTAAGACCCATGACTAAAGTTTCGCAATGATGATCGTTCTGCTGGGGTCCGGACACCCTAAGAGGGTGTCCTCCACAAAGAGGGTGTCCTCCACGGCCCACGAAGCCCTCAAACGCCGGATTGACTACACCGACCGCGAGATTGATAAACTCATATACAAGCTCTACGACCTGACCGAGGAGGAAATCCGCATCGTCGAATCCCCCATTTGACGCCCTAAGCCAAGCGCGGGGTGCGGGCGGCGTATGCGATTGACAGCGGTCTGTAAAGTGCATAATGTTCGGGCGACAAGGGATCGTTGCCAGGCAGGCAGATGCCGGCGGGTATATTCGATCAAGCGGGAATCGCAGCGCACTTGACATTTTAAGACCCATGACTAAAGTTTCGCAATGATGATCGTTCTGCTGGGGCTGCTGGCTTTCAGCCAGTCTCAGGATACCAACATCTACCTGGGGATGGATGTCAACATAGCTCAGTTCTCACGTTACTGGGATAAGGTGTACGAGACCTCGCCCTCAGGATTCCGCACCTCCCAGGGATGCCACGACATGAAGCACTGGTACCAGCTATATGAGGCCAAGACCGACGCCTGCGTCAACCGCACCTTCAGGCTGCGTTACCAGTTCTACATGGTTCGAGACTACGATGTGGCGATCACCCGGCACCGGTTTGAGCCGACGATGCGTATCTGGCGCGATCTCTACGCGCATCTGGTTATAGTTCCTGCATTCTACAAGAAGGACGACGAGGTCGGGGTCGGGATGGCCTGGCGCAGGGGGAGCACGGACTGGCTCGCCTTTTATGCCATAGCCCAGGCTTTTGATCATAACTTCAGCCTTATGCATACCCCCCAGGGTCCTGATAACGACCCGTTCAGGCGAATCCCCTTCAAGTTTGAGCTTGATGCACGTGGGGAGCTTCGCTGGGCACGACTGCGTTTCCACGCTGAGCTGGGGACTCGATCGGCTCAGTATCTTTGCTGGCCGGACAGCATACAGTATGTGTGGGATCGCGACCAGGATAGAAGCCTGGCCTGGGGAAGATTAGAGCTAAGACCGGTGCGGAACCTGTGGCTGGGTGCTCGTTTCGGGTGGAGCGGTAATCGTTCCCAGACCCTCTGGCCGGGCAGGGAGGGTAGGGATACACTAACCGCGGATACATTGAGAGACTTATGGTTTGAACCTTTTATATCCCTTTCTCCTACAGATCGTCTGGAACTCCGTGTTGAGCACCGTATCTGGGATACCCGCAGGGATATGGACTCACTTACCTATTTCAGGGACTACGACGTCCTTTCAACCATTGCAAGCTGGCATCCTCTGCCTGTGCTTTTGATAGAGGCCGGTTATCAGCGCTCATGGCGCTATCGCTACAACAACGATACGCTCATTCCTGAACCGTGGAGCGGACGCCATTCACAGTCAAGGCTTCTCTTTAACCTCGAGCTTCGCCTGCGTTCCGGGATGATACTTGCCATAAAGGAAGGGTTGGAGATGGATTTCTTCCCCAGAGATCTCTTCCGCAGCCCGCACAACCATACCTACGTATCCCTGCATCTTCCACTTGCAATCCTCAGCAAGGATAAACAGGTTAAGGCCTTAGAGGACTTCTAGGCTTCAGCCATCCAGGGGTGAATGAGTGTACTCTTCATGGTATTCTTGAAAAATCACTCTAACTTTTTTGGCTTCCAGCGGATTTGTGGGGGTATAAAAGACAGCCGTGTCAACCTTCCGCTGTTGTTACCTCTCCCCTGGCGGGAGAGGGCAGGGTGAGGGGGGCAAAACTTGACACCCTCAGAATTGACCTATAATTAAAGCATGATTATGAACACGCCCTTCGGGGTCCCCGCAACATGGAATGACGACGCTCACGGAGTAACTGCTTCCAGCGGATTTGTGGGGTGATTAAAAAGGAGGACGCATGAAGAAAGTACAATCTTCCGTTATCTCCCCCTTGACGGGGGAGAATAAAAGAGGGGGTGGAATCATAAAGGCAGCCCTCGCCCTGCTCGCAGCCGCCTCCCTTTCCGCAGCGCCCGTGCTGATCGAGGCGTATCAGGAAGGTATGATTACGATCCCCGGGGACGAGATTGATACCGTCACGGTAGTCGAGCTGGCGTTCTCCGTAGACACCTCGTGCTACGCGCAGTTCACGGCAGGGGGATTAATAACCGGACAAGCGAGAGGTTTTCTGCGATTAGATGGTGTTGCTTTGGTTCCTACCGCTTGCCTTTTTTGATGATCATGGACGCAGCAAGGATTAGCAAGGCCTTGGATCTTTCCCATGTAGAGTTCCGCGAGGAGGTCACCTCCACCCAGGACGCGGCTCGTGCATCACAAGCGTCGCCGCCTTATCTCGTTTGTGCTTTAGAGCAGAGCGCCGGCAAGGGCAGGTTGGGACGACGCTGGCAATCGGATAGGGGAGGGCTCTACTTTACCCTGGTAGTCCGGAGACAAAAGGAGGACTGGGCGGTGCCCTTGGTATCTGCATATGCTTTATGGAAAGAGCTCTGCTCAAAGGTGTTGTCCCTCAAGCTGAAGTGGCCGAACGATCTCTACGCGGAAGACAAAAAGCTTGCCGGTATTGTGGTTGAGGGATGGGACGCTCGCCTGGGTATCGGGGTGGGGGTAAACGTTAACCAGCAGGGGCTTGAAGGCGGCCTGGCTTCCTCTGCGGTCTCGCTGCGTATGCTCGCAGGCCATGAGTTCGATATTGAGGTCTTGCTTATCCCCATAGTTTCTGGTATGCTTAAGGCGATGGACGAGCTTGCCGAGCATGGATTTCGATTCTTTCAGCCCTCCATTCGCCGGGTTCTCCTGGAGGCCGATCAACCGGTCAAGGTTATCCGGGATAACAGAACATACACCGGCCGTCTTCTTGACCTCGGGCCATCAGGCGAGGCGTTGGTTCAGGGCTCTGAGGGTGAGCTCTTCACCGTTCCGGCACAGCACCTTCTTGAGGCGAGATGATAGTCCTTGTTGATATAGGCAACTCCTTCACCAAGGTAGCTACAGCCGAGGGCGCTGGCTTGACCTCGGCTGCGCGTCTGGCCACTCATCCTGAGCACACACCGGATGAGATATTTATAGAGTTCAAAACCCTGGGGATCCAGGAGCCCGGGGGCGCGGTGATCTGTTCGGTGGTGCCTGAACTTACCGGGCGATTCGTTGAGATGTTTCGCAGCCGGTTCAACCTGGGGAATCCTCTGGTCGTTACACCCTATGTCAATACAGGCATAACCATCCTCTACCGCAACCTTTCCAATCTTGGTGCTGACCGTATCGCCAACGCGGTTGGGGCTTACTTCGAGTACGGCAAGGACGTGGCCATAGTGGATTTCGGTACGGCAACCACCATAGATTTCGTCACGAGCAAGGGGGAGTATCTTGGCGGTATCATTGCGCCCGGTCTTGAAGCCAGTCTGCATAATCTCATATCCAAAGCCCCGAAGCTTTTTGAGATCAAGCCTAAAAAGCCTGACCGCTACGTTGGACGCTCGACCGAGGAGTGCCTGCAGTCGGGTTCCTATCTTCTGACGGTAGGGTTAATTGAGGCGGTGCGGGCCGCGGTCAGAAGAGAAACAAAGATAGACTTTACCTTTATAGCCACCGGCGGCCTGGCCGATCGCTTTGCCCCGTTTGCAAACGCCATAGAGATCGTGGACCGCGACCTTACCCTTAAGGGATGTCTTCATCTCTACCGTTTGAATAGAGGGGAGGGCGAAAATCAACCACACAGGATGGATGAGATTGATCAAGCTTGAGACCAGGAGCCCTGCAGAGACCCATAAGCTCGGCAAACGCATAGCCCGGAGGATCCAGGCCGGAGACGTGCTTGCCTTAAAGGGGGAGCTCGGTTCAGGAAAGACCACCATGATCCAGGGAATCATCGAGGGGCTTGGGGTCGGCGAGAAGGTGCAGAGCCCATCCTTTGTTCTGGTGCGTAGCTATCAGGCTGATTTCGAGATCAAGCACGTGGATCTTTACCGCCTCGATCAGGCAGGTGTGGACGGCCTGCACCTTGAGGAGATCTATAACGAAGATGGCGTGATGCTTGTGGAGTGGTCAGAACACGCTGGCTGGCTGCCCGGACGGGTAAGTTGCATCCAGATCGGGTTTTGCTCCAATAACCCTCTCCATCGCCGGATAACTATCAGCGGCCCTATCCAGAAGAGGCTCGAGTGAGCGATCTGGTGTTGGCAATCGAGACGTCTTCCAGCTGGACAGGCGTGGCGCTTGCCGAGAAGGATAAGATTCTTGCCGAGCGGAGTGTTGAGAGCCGCTCCAGGCACAACGAGGTGCTTTCCGGATTGATCGCGGAGGTCATGGATCAGACAGCTAAGGATTTTGCCGACCTGTCTGTGCTCGGGGTCTCGATCGGCCCGGGTTCGTTCACCGCCCTGCGCATCGGCCTGCTTGTGGCCAAAGGAATAGCCTTCGCTCATTGCTTAAAGATCGTTCCTGTTATGACGCTCGACGTGCTCAACGCGAGCCTGTGTGTCGAAAACGAAACCGAGTTCCGTTTGCCCGTGCTCGACGCCTACAAGAACGAGGTCTTTACCGCACTCTACAGGGGATCGAAGAGAGTCAGTGAGCCGGTGATTGTTGATCCAGCGTTCATCGCTTCCCTTGCGGGAAGCCCTGTGCACACAGAGCCTGTGAGGGTCTTCGGTCCTGCAAGTCTGAAATACGAAGAGTCTTTGCGAGCGTCCCTTGGGGAACGCCTACATATGCCTGAAAATCCTCAGATCGCTCCCACCCCTTCGGCCCTTGCCCTGCTTGCCTGGCAGCGGCGGGAAGATGCCTGCGACCCGGCCGATCTTGAACCATTCTACCTGCGAATGCCAGATGCAAAGAAGCCCAAACCTTAGAGCCATGCAGGCGGTTGACCTTGAACGAGTCTGTGAGATTGAGAAGGTGTCCTTCAAAGCGCCGTGGTCGAAGCAGATGATTAAGGAGTTATGCGGGTTGGAAAACGCCGTCTGCCTTGTGCTTGACGTTGACGACGTTGTTCAAGGTTATGCATCTGCCAGGGTCGAGAGCGATGAGATACCCATCCTTCACGTAGTGAATCTGGCGGTTGACTCTGGCGTGCGAAGAAGTGGATACGGCAAGATGTTGCTGCGCAAGATACTTGAACGTGGCCGCGATGCCGGATGCGAGTGGGCCTATCTTGAGGTTCGCACCACCAATCTGGCGGCGGTTCGTTTGTACCGGAAAGCCGGTTTTAAGATATTTCGTAAGCGCTCGCATTACTACGAGGCCGGCTCCGACGCCTACGAGATGGGAGCCTCAATCGAGGAATCTTTTAAATCCTTAGCCAGGCGAGAATGCCCGTGACTCTTTCTGAGAGCCTGGCAAAGCTAAAGATAGACGATCCTCTGTTCGTTCGGAACCTGACTGTCTACCCATTATCCAATGGCGGCGGCATCAAGATCAATCTTGCCACTTTCTCCGAAGCCATGGATGCGGGTACGGTCAGCGTAAGCGAGTTGGAGGTTCCTGCGGTCGAAGAGATCATCCTTGACAACCAGGGTTCAGAACCGCTCTTCCTGCTGGACGGTGAGGAGATATTCGGCGCCCAGCAGACAAGGGTTACTACCACCGCTGCACTTATCGACGCTCGAACCTCTGTCCCTGTACCTGTAGCGTGTATAGAGGAGGGCCGCTGGGGCGGTTCAAGCTCCTTCGAGGGTTCCTTCAGTAGCACCCATCCCAGGCTGCGCTCCATCATCTGCCGCGGGGTAAACGAATCCCTGCGGTCCGATAAAAGCTTCCGCGCACCCCAGCGACTTATCTGGAACGAGGTCACACGCAAGCTCACCTCGCTTGAGGTCTCCTCCGCCACCTCGTCCTTTCACGATCTTGCAACCACCCTTGCGGATGAGACCGCGCGCTACGCGCTTGATGCAGAAGAACTTGCAGGTGCACAGGGTATGATCGTTGCCGCAGGTAAGGAGATCCTTGGTTTTGAGTATGCCGCTGACTCTGATCTCTTCAAAAGGCTCACCCCTCGGCTGCTTCGCGGCTACGCGCTGGATGCCATGGAACGGCGGTCGGTAGGGTCACCGCCCGCCCGAAGGGAACTGAACAGGTTTCTTGATCGAATCTCGAGCCTTGAACCGTCCACTTACCCCGGCGTGTCCAAAGGCGAGGACTGGCGCTTTGAGGACCGAAGATTGGTGGGCCGTGCCCTGGTCGATAAGGATAACATCCTTCAGGCCTCCTTCTTCCCTGCAGTAAATTGATCAGACAGACCCTTGGCAAGTATCGAATCCTTCGCTGGCTTGGCGGCGGTCAGTTCGGGGACGTCTACCTGGCGCATGACACAATCCTCGATATGGATTTCGCGCTCAAGGTCTCGCGCATGCGGCCTTCAGATATCCAGATGCTCAAGGATGAGGCGCGACTGCTTGCAGGTCTTTCTCATCCGAACGTCGTTCGCTTCTACTCGGTAGACCGCATCAAGGGTCAGTTCGTGCTGGTGACGGAGTTTGTTCAGGGCTCTGCTCTGCGGGATAAGTTGGACCAGGGTCGTCTTGATATCGCCGACGCGTTGCGTATCACAAGGCAGATGCTTTCCGCACTGGACTATGCACATGCAAAGGGCGTTATCCACCGCGACCTCAAACCCGAGAACATACTTTTGACCGAAGAGGGCGAGGTCAAGGTTGCGGATTTCGGGCTGGCCCGGTTTCTGCGCAAGGGTTCGCTTGCCGCGTCGGTGGCGGGTACCCCTTTCTACATGTCCCCTGAAGCATGGTCTGGTAGATTCCTGCCTTCCTCAGATCTTTTCAGCGTGGGGGTCATCCTGTATGAGATGCTTACCGGTGTCCTCCCATTTCAGGGTGAGCACTACGAGGAGATCCGCACGAAGCTCATGAATGAAGCCCCCACCGATCCGTCGCGCCTGCGGCCCCAGATCCCCAAAACGATCACCGGCACAATCCTCTCTCTTTTGGCAAAGGACGCCCAGGCAAGGCCGCAGACCGCAGCCGAGGTGCTCAAGGCTTTGGAAGCTCGTGGACATAAGGGGGTCCTGCCCACCGTATCCGCAAAACGATCCCTGGTTGAGGGAATAACACTCACCGCTGAGCAGCGCGACATCGTTGAATCAGCCGAGAATCGGTTACTGGTGGTAGGTGCGGCAGGCACGGGAAAGACAACATTGCTGGTACACCGGGCCTATTATCTGACAAAACAAAGCCTCTCTCCGGACAGGCTTCTTTTTCTTGCCTTCTCCCGCAGGGCTGCTGAGGAGATGCGTAGGCGGCTGGAGAGGCTGCTTGGCAGAAGCTTACCCGATGTGTGGATCGAGACCGTCCACTCGTTCGGCTGGCGCCTCCTGCGCATCGAGGGATGGCGGCTTGATCTTTCGCCTGAGTTCAAGGTGGCCAATCCTGGTGAAATTCTACATATTATTAGCAAGAAATGGGGAAGGAACCGGGCAAGAGCACTTGCCGAGAGTCTTGCCAACCTCAGGCTCGCAGGCAAGACCATTAAGGACTACCCTGCCCGGACACCGTCAGATAAGCAGATTCGTGATTTCTGGCAGGACTACGAGGAGGCCAAAAAGCAAAAGGACGCGGTGGATTTCGACGATCTATTGATTAAAACCGTCCAGCTGCTTGAGCAAGATTCCGAGCTTCGGGACCAGTGGCGTTCCAAGTTCCTCCATATATTAGCGGATGAGCTGCAGGATCTGCATCCTTTGCAGTTCAAGCTCCTGCGCTTGATCTGCGGGCCGGATACCGGACTCTTTCTTACAGGCGACGCGGCCCAGTCCATCTACGCCTGGCGCGGTGCCGATCCCCGGTTGATAGAAGCGGCAAAAAGGGTTTTTGCCCCAATCGAGCGACACAAGCTTAACGCTTCCTTCAGGATGGGTGCAGAATTCATCAAAGTAGCAGGGAACCTGATGTCTGGCTCCGAGTATTCATCAGGGGTTCCGCATCTTTCCCTTGCAAAGAACGCGGGGCACTTCGAGCTCTACAAGTCTAGGGGAGTGGCAGATGAGGCGCGCTTCGTGGTCGAGCGTATCAAAGGCCTCATGCAGGAGAAGGGCTACCTGCCCTCCGACTTCGGGGTGCTTTACCGCATCAACTCCTACTCGCGGGCGTTCGAGGAGGCACTTTCCTCGGAAAGAATTCCCTACAGCGTGATCGGCTCAGAGCCTTTCTACGAGCGCGAGGAGGTCTGTAACCTGCTCGCAATCCTTGCCTTTATGCGCGAGCGCTCCTTTGCCGGCTCCATCCGGGCCTGGCAGTGGCTTCTTTCCCTCAAACCCGAGACCAACCCTCTAATAGTAGAGGAGGGTATCTTGAAACTCTCCCCTCAGGCCAAGAGCCGGTCGCGCCGTTCGATCGAGCAGTTTTTTGAAGGTCTTGCCGAGTGGGGTAAGCGGGCAGATGAGGTAACTCCAACCGATCTGCTTGAGTTCATTAGAAACGCCAAG
This sequence comes from Candidatus Stahliibacteriota bacterium, assembly GCA_004375895.1. Classification (GTDB taxonomy): domain Bacteria; phylum Hydrothermota; class Tepidihabitantia; order B3-TA06; family B3-TA06; genus B3-TA06. The sequence goes on along the minus strand of SOJW01000057.1, from coordinate 54,209 downwards.
GTAACCAAAAGGCGTTTTTCTTCGCAAGCGGCAAGCGAGGCGCTGGAGGAGTTAAAGGAAGCCTCAGCCAGGTTCGGCAAAGGGGAGCTGGGGCTGTTCCTCGATCACGTTGCACTCCTTGAGGATCTGGAGCTTGCCCAGTGGTCGAGGGACGCGGTCAAGCTCTTATCCATTCACTCCGCCAAGGGGCTTGAGTTCAAGGTGGTGTTCCTTACGGGTCTGGTGGAAGGTCTCCTGCCCCTTACCCGCAGCCTTGCTGATCCAGATGCTTTAGAAGAGGAGAGGCGTCTGTGCTACGTGGCTATAACGCGTTGTCTGGATGAGCTTTATGTCTCTATGCCCGCCCGCCGGTTTCGTCAGCCCACAAGGCCCTCCCGGTTTCTTTTACAGATGCTGGGGCTTATGTAGGGTGTTTTCTCACGCCTCCCCAGACGCTGAGGATACCGCGACAAAAGGCACTTTGAAGTCTTGACAACGTTGGCCTCATGACTATACTCAATTCAAAGGAGGCTCAATGATCGAACTCTTCCAAAAGGGCGGTCCGATGATGTGGGGCCTGCTGGCAATATTCCTGCTCGGACTGACCTTCATCATAGAACGGTTCATTACCCTTCTCATCAAGGCACGTCTGAACCCCATGAAGTTCATGGATCAACTTACCGCTGCTGTGGATTCAGGCGGTGTAAAGGCAGGACGCGAGCTGTGCGATTCTACACCCCAGCCGGTTGCCAAGATACTTGGCGCCGGATTGGTCAAGGTCAGGCTGGGACGTGAATTTGTCGAGGAAGCTATTGCAGCTGCTGGTGCTGTAGAGTTGGGCTTCCTGGATCGTGGGATGTTGTGGATCGCCATGGCATCTACTTTGGGTCCGATCCTGGGGTTTCTCGGCACCGTTACGGGTATGATCAAGGCGTTCGCGGCTGTGGCGATGGCCGGTGAGGTTGAACCCACCATCGTGGCAACTGGTATCTCCGAGGCGCTTATCACCACCGCTACCGGTTTGCTTATTGCCGCACCCATGGTGCTTTTCCACACCCTTTTTACCTCGATGATAGACCGTTACTCTCGTGATATGGAGCAGGCGGCCAGTTCGCTTGTGGATTATCTCTTAGAGAAGGGGATCCTGAAGGGTTAAGAAGGGGTCTAGGATGATATCTCTTGGCAAGAGCAAGAAAACCCACCCAGACATTCCTACGGCATCGATGGCTGACATCGCCTTCCTTTTGATCATCTTCTTTATGACGGTTACGATCTTCGCCCGCGAGAAGGGACTCACTATGCTTCTGCCTGAGAAGGGCGAAGAGGTAAAGATCGCCAGTCGCAACATCATGCAGATTCTCGTATCACCTGGCGGCAAGGTCCTTGTGGAAGAGGAGGACGGCGCCCTGCACGAGTACAGGATTGCCGATATAAGAGGCGCGGTTGAGGCGGCGCTTGAGCGTACCCACGACTCGGTCTCTGTTGCGATCAAGATCTCGCCGCTGGCTCCTTACTCGGTGATGATAGACGTGCTGGACGAGGTTAAGATGGCGGATGCCAAACGTATCAGTCTTATTCCTTTCTTTGAAGGAGGCGGTGAATGAAGCTGGCCAGGCGATCGCGGGGCGGAGCCGCTATCCCCACCGCTTCGATGTCTGATATCGCGTTTCTTCTCATCCTCTTCTTCATGGTGACGACCGTGTTCAGCACCGAGAAGGGACTCGATCTTATACTGCCCAAGGCCGAGGCTACCCAGAGGATCCGCCTGCGCCGCAATACAGTTAACGTCTGGATCGACAGAGAGGGACGTATCTCGATTCAGGATAAGCTTATGCCTGCCGAAACCCCTGTAGAGGCCTTCGGCAACAAGCTGCTCCAGATACTTGCCGAGAAGCCGGACCTCGTTGTGTTGCTGCGCGTGGACGAGAATGCTCGCTACGGACAGATTAGCGAACTTATCGAGAAGATGAAGGAGGTCAAAGCGCTCAAGTTGACCTTCGCAACACAGTTCGAGGAGTTGTAGGAGTAAAGATGGCCAGGAAGCCAGTAGCTGATATGAAGCAATCCTATCCGATCTCCATGCGTTGGGGTGTTATAGGAGCTTTGCTTATAAACATCGCATTGTTTGCGCTTGCCCCGAGAAGTATGAACGTTAAGCCCTACCAGACCAGCCAGAAGCGCGTGATCATCGCCGAGGATATCAAGCTGGAGGTTGAGAATCTCATCGAGCCTCCTCCCGAAGAAAAGCCGGCCATGCCTATTGAGGCGGAGTCCGAGGAAGAGGTAGAGGCCGCGACGATGGCAGAAACCGAGTTTGCAGAGATCTACACCAGGCCCGAGGAATCGGTAGAGATCCCAGTGGTGGCCTTCTGGAAGGTCGAGAAGAAACCACAGCCGCTATACTCGCCCAAGCCCGCCTACCCTGAGAAGGCACGAGTAGCTGAGATGGAAGGACAGGCTATAGTTGAAGCGCTCGTTGACATCGACGGCAAGGTGATTGATACCAGGCTCGTTAAGAGTTCCGGCTTCGATATCCTTAATCAGGCCGCTATGAATGCAGCTCGCAGCTGGACGTTCTCTCCGGCCGAACAACGTGGCAAGCCGGTGCGAGTATGGGTCAACATACCCTTCAACTTCAGACTGAACGAGTGAAGCTCAGGCATGGTAATCAGATTGAAGGAAGGGATAAACTTCAGGCTGAGACGGCCTTAGGGCCAGTGGTAACGATAATAAGGGATACGTTGCAGAGAGCCAGGCGGATGGTTAAGTTGAATGTGAAGACTGCACTCTCAAGAGGAGCGTGTGGAGATTAAGATGAAGAGATTGCATTGCGGGAAGAGACCTCCTATAGCAGGTTTTCGCGCAACGCATCCTGGTTCAGTGAAAGAAGTGGTTGCAAGAACCACGAGGCAAATCAGGCTATATAGCCAAGGAGGACATAAATGCTTAAAAAGCTCATAGTGCTAACAGGGATGTTTGCCGTAGCCGCCTTTGCGGTGCTTGGTCCTATCAAGGCGCCGGAAGGGGTAGAAGTCGGTTTTGCCCCTGTCCTGCCCCTGAGGGACTATCCAATAACCCCTGCCTCATCTATCTCATCCGGCACGGCCGTGCCTTTGGTCGCAGGTGACCAGGGCGGTGTTACCATGTACGACTTTCAGCAGAACGGTGCGATGGGCAACCGCGTCATGATCGACGGTGAGGGGCATGCTCAGATCTGCTGGATGCATTCGACAGACGTGACCTTTGGTGAGCGTGACGTTTACTACAACGTGTGGGACAAGGACTCTGCGGGCTTCGTCGTCTGGTTAGACGAGGGCACTAAGGCATCGGGTACCCCCCGTGCAGGCTACACCACGATGGGTGTGCTTTCCGACGGCCGGGCAGTGGTTGCTTTCCACCATACGCCGACTATTGATAATATCTCGGCTGTTGTAGTGGACGCTTTTCCCCGGTTTGGTGCATTCAGCTCCCCGGTTGATATTGACCCGAATACCGTTCCTGAGCAGCCGATCTGGCCGCATATCGTTGTAGGAGCGGACGATGTCATCCACGTTACCGCTCACGTCTATGGCGAGGGTGCTCCCTACAATGTTGACTATCTCTACTACTCTCGTTCCACCGATGAAGGGCAGACCTTCTCCCCCTGGCAGGTTCTTGCGCAAAACGCCGGCAGCGACGCCGCCATCGCTACATCCAAGGACGGCAGCAAGGTTGCCGTAGCCTGGCTTTCCGGTGTTCCGGTCCAGGGTTACCCGGATAAGATAACCTCCAGCGGTCACATCAATTACATCGAGTCTACGAACAGCGGTGCAAGCTGGGGTAGCCCGGTTAGGGTCACCGATGGGTACTATCCGAACGAGGCTCCGAATACTACAGACGAATACTATCTCTACGCCTGGTCCCGTGATCTGGATTGCGCCTACGACGCAGCAGGCAACCTTCACATCGGCTTCGGCGAAGGACCCCGTTCCTACGAGGTCATAACCGATACAATCTGGTTTTCCTACTATTATCCTTACTTCCTGAGGATGATGCACTGGAGTGAGGTTACCAACAAGCTCAACGTTGCTTCCGGCCCCTACAGCCAGTTCGTTCCTCTAACCGAGGAAGGCGATACCGCCTGGGGTACATACGGCCTCTACTTGTGGGGAATCGGTCAAGGGACACAGGGCTACTACTCTCCGGGTCTTGGCTGCTGGAACCCGCAGCTTGCCGCTATAGGCTCGGGCGACGATATGGTCTTCACCTGGACAGGTCAGTGGGATTCGCTTGATCTCAGCGCAGGCATAACCATCAACGCCGACATCTATGCCGCAATCTCCACTAACGGCGGTGCAACATGGAGTGGAGTCAAGGATTGGACTGAAGGCGACTTCGACGAAAATGGTTATGGCCTGGTTGCCTACGCCACCAACCTTACCAACACACACAGCCCTGGTGCTCAACCCGGCAAGTGTGAAAGTGAGGAGTATCACAGTGCATACCACTGGATAGGTTCAGATAGCATCCTTCACGTAACCTACATCCACGACCTCTTCTCCGGCTCCGTTGTCCAGCCAGGGCCTGCTGAGGGCGTCGTTACCACCAACCCGGTGATGTATCTGGGCAGCAACGATCCCGCTATGAAGATTTATGTAGGTAGCGGCCCCCCGCCCACGCCACAAAAAACAGACCCAGCGGTTGAGGAAGCACCTGCTGTTGAGGCTCCCCTCATCGCGGTGCTCGGCCAGCACCCGATCTCGGGCTCCGTGGTCTTCAGCGTAAGCGCACCTGGTACCCATGCCTGTCTCAAGATCTACGATGTTGCCGGCAAACTGGTTGAGACCCTGTTCGACGGCAGGCTCGATGATACTCGCATGCTTACCTGGGACGCGTCAGCGGTGGCTGCCGGTGTCTACTTCTACTACTTCGTCACGCCTGCATATACCGCGAGCGGTCGAGTAGTTGTCGTTCACTAGTTGAGCTTAGGCATTAACAGACTCAGGGGGAGAGTCTCAGGCTCTCCCCCGCTATAACTTAATAGTTGCTTATGAAGAGATACCTCTCACTTGTGATTCTCCTTTTGTGTCTGGTATGGCTACCTGTTGCCTGTAAGAAGGATGATGAGCCCGAGGTATGGCACTGGAGTTACCAGGACAGCCTCGATGTAGTGGATCTTTTAGAACCACAGCAGGGATTCCTATCCTCCAAGAACCATCTGCCTGAGGGCAAGATAGGGGTGGCTGTCACTGAAGAGACCATGGAGGTTATTCGCCACGACACCTCATCTGTGCGTTATCTGGTTTCAGGGTTCTCTTTCTCGATAACCAACTCGGTGTATGCTTATACGTTCGATCTTGGAATAGATACCACTATCACCGCGTATGTTGTTGATACCCTGGATGGTAGTGTTGAGCTAAAGGTGGATTCTTTATTCGAGCGCGGCAGCGACAGTGCTCTGGCCGCGGATACCAGCATCTCTAAGGTGCTTCGTTACTCTTCGCGTGGTGATGTATTCTTCGACTCTCTGGGAGGTGATGCCGCCTGGAGGCTCCTCAAGTACTCAGGGGGGATCAGGGGATCAACACCAGAGGTTGCCACCGCTCCTTCTTTCGACAGCCTCGTCCTCGCCTATCCCGCAGGCGGCCTTACCGTTATATCCTCTGCCGATCCCGATGCCTATGGTATGAGGGGGCTTTTTGAACCAGAAGACCTTATACACATCTCATCAGGCGAGAGCGTGAGCGTGGAGGAGGTTTTCGTTTCCGGTGATGACACCCTGCTTATCTACCTTGCAGACGATAAAGGCAACTGGATAATTCATGAACCTGGAGCAAGTGTTTCCTTCACTAGTAAAGGCAAGTCCCGCTTTTATATCATAGGGATCGGTCTGGGCAGCTTTGTTTACGCCTCAGATGAGTGGTCCAGCGTCATCTGGGGTATTCCAGTAATCGTTGATTGAGCCTTCGCTGAGGCTTGCAGCGTCGGGCAGAGGCGTGATCGGCAACAGATACAAGCCTGAACTTCTCCGTACACCACCGCATAGCGATCAGCCAGAGGCGTGATCGGCAATAGATACAAACCCAAGCAAGCAATCCCTGTCCTCTTGATCCGGGTTTTCCGGGGATTTCATGTTTGTGGTGTCATGTCTGTAAGATGCGCAGATGTGCTTGCATGCTGTCGCCGCGTCAAGTACGTTCCAGAATGTATGTAAGATAGGAGTGTTACGGGTGTTACGGGTGTTATATCCTTAGATGTTCTGGAGCGTAAGCTCCTGGTAATTATGAAAATACCCCCTCAGGGGTACGGGTGTTATATCCTTAGATGTTCTGGAGCGTAAGCTCCAAGTAATAATGAGAATACCCCGAAGGGGTACGGGTGCGTGGGGGGGCTTGACTATGGCGCAAGGTTCGTTAGAATCTTTAAGATGAAGTGCTATGTGAAGGTTTACGGCTGCCAGATGAACGCGGCGGATTCGCATCTTGTGTCCCGTTTGCTTGCCGATGCAGGTATCCGCGAGGTCTCAGAAACCGGGAAAGCCGACGCTGTTGTGCTTTTGACCTGTTCGGTTCGCCAGCACGCGGAGGATAGGGCTTGGGGTTTTGCGCGAACCATGCGCGGGCGGGGCAAGAAGGTGATTGTGGCCGGATGCATGGGTAAACTGAGGGGCCAGGAGCTGGTAGCAGAAGGCGTAGCCGATTTGGTTCTGGGCCCGGATGAATACCGCAAGATACCTGGTTTGCTTCTGGGTCACGATAATCTCAACACCGCCCCCGAATCCTTCGAGACCTACAGTGATCTTCTGCCCGCTCCTAACAGTTCTGTCTCCGCATCCCTTTCGGTGATGAGGGGATGCAACAACTTCTGCACCTACTGCGTGGTGCCTTACGCACGCGGGCCTGAACGAAGCATCCCCTACCATGATTTGGAAAAACAGATTCGCTATCTGATAAGTCAGGGAATACGCGAGATTTTCCTTCTCGGTCAGAACGTTCTGGCCTATCGTCACGGAGATATGAAACTTATCGATCTGCTGGAACGCGCGGCTCGGTTGGAAGGGCTCGATCGTCTTGGATTTTTGACCTCGCACCCGCGCGATCTTTCCTATGAGATGATCCAGCGCATGGCTCGCATACCCCAGCTTCTGCACTTCTTTCATCTGCCGCTTCAGTCCGCGTCGGAGGGTGTGCTTAAGCAAATGCGCAGAGGTTACAGCCTTGCCGAATATGAGCAAAAGATCGGATGGGTGCGTGAGGCGTTCCCCGACGTATACCTGACGACGGATCTGTTGGTGGGTTTTCCTGGCGAGAGCGAGGAGGATTTCGAGCTTACTTTGGATGCGGTCAGGCGCATCGGATTCGACTTCGCTTACATGTTCGCCTACTCGGAGCGTCCGGGTACGAAGGCGGCGGATATGGCAGAAAAGTTACCCGTCCCGGAACGCAAGAGGCGTCTTGCCGAGCTTATAGATCGTCAAAACGAGGTGACGCGAAGGCGTGCGGAGGGCCTTGTAGGAACCGAGGAGGAGGTTTTTGTTACTGCACCTGCCCCCAGGGGGCAAGGGGCGATGCTTGCAGAATTGAAGAACTATAGACCTGTAATCTTGAACCACACCGCCCGGCCGGGTGAACTCCTTCGGGCTCGTCTCGTGGGTATCGAAGGCTGGAGCCTTTTGGCCGAACCCCTCGCAAAGGAGGTGGCATGAAAGTCGTACTTTGGATTATCGTTGTAGTTGTCTTTGTGGTGGCCGGGCTTTTTGCTCTGTTCAACTACCCCATCCAGACGGACGTTCAGATATTCGGACGTACCATACAGGGCGTTTCGGTTGCACTTCTCGGTTTGATCTGCTTCGGGTTCGGGGTGCTTTCGATTGTTCTATTCGCCCTGGCAGGTGAGATCAGGCTGCGTGCAAAAGCCAGGCGATTACGGAGGGAGATCGAAGCCATGCGCAAAGAGATCAACGCTTTACGGAATCTTCCACTTGCTCCCGAGATCCTGGCCAAGGAGGCCGAGGATGCCGAGGAGGAAAGATGACCGTATTCTGGATAATCCTTGTCGCAGTCATCATTCTGGGGATTGTTATCCTGGTAGTGGCTCTTTCAAGGCGTCGCAGCGAGCCCGCGGGTGACAACTACCAGGAGGGGCTTCGCGCGCTCCTTGACGGGCGCGAGACCGAGGCGATAAAACGTCTGCGCGATACGGTAATGAAGGACACGGACAACGTGGACGCCTACATACGTCTGGGCAGGCTTATGCGTCAAAGGGGCGATGCTGAAAAGGCGGCGCACATCCACCAGTCACTTACGGTGCGTCCCGCACTGAAACGTTCAGAGGAGCTTGTAATCTACGACGAGCTGGTTGAAGACTACCTTGCGATGGATCGCGTGGAAAAGTCCATCGGTCTTCTGAAGGAACTTATAAGGCTTTCTCCAAAGAAGCTTGACTATCTTCGTCGGTTGCTTGCCATGCTTCTTACGCGTAAGCGCACTGATGAGGCGGCAGAAACCCTGAAACAGCATAAGAAACTTTTCTCCGCCAAGAAAGAAACGGCCACATGGAACGCGGAGCTGGCGCGTTTGCAATGGGAAAAAGGCGAGGATGAAAAGGCGCGGGATACCCTCAAGCAGGCGCAGAAGCTGGCAAAGAATCACCCATACGTATTTATCGTTCAGATCCAACATCTCGTGGATTCGAACCAGAAGGCCAAGGCCCGTTCACTGGTAGATAAGTTTCTCAAGCTTTATCCGGAGTATGCGGATAAGGTGCTGGATCTTACCGAGCAGGTCTACTTCGATCTGGGTGCCTACGAGAAGGTTCTGCCTCTGTATGAGGATTTGCTGAAGCGCTATCCGGACAAGTACGAAGTTCGCCTCAGGCTTGCCCGGCTCAAGGCCAAGGAGGGTGCGCCGGATGCGGCCATTGAGTTGATCAACGAGGTTCTGGTGAAATGTCCGGGCGATGTGGGTCTTTTGCTCGAGCGCACAAGGCTTCTTCTTGATCAGGGGAACTGGGAGGCTGCGAGGGAATCCTTCGATAAGCTTTCAGAGCAGCTTGTGTTCATGCCTTCGATCTGCGCCTCCTGCGGCGAGCGGCTTGAGGCGACCGCATGGTTATGCACCAGCTGCGGCTCTCCGGTCTGCGAGCCATGATCGGGTTGCTGTTTCTTTTAGGGGCAAGCCTTAACGACGGCTTGGCTGCTGCTCGTGCCGGGGAGTACGAGGCCGGCCGCAGGCATTTTGCGGCGTTCGTTAGCGAGCGTCCCAACGACGCAGGCGTTGCACAGGCCACACTCTGGCTCGCGCGACTTGAATCTGACCCTGGTACCGCGCGAGAGCTTTACCTGCGGGTCGTTGCCAGGCATGGCGCGAGTCCATATGCGGACAGCGCCCTGTTTGAAGCCGCCTCGATCGATTACGCCTTCGGACTTTACCAGCAGGCCACTACGAAGCTCAAGCAGCTTCTTTCACTTTATCCTGCGACCCCTCTGCTGGCCGAGACCAACTACTGGCTGGGTGTATGCTACATGATTCTGGAGGATAAATCTACGGCTGCAGTTCACTTTCACAAGGCCCAGTCCAGAGGAGCAGGGAGCATCTGGTCCTCGCTTGCCGCAAAGGAACTGGAGGATATTGGAGATACGACTACCACGAGCGCTACCCAAGGTGGTTACGCGGTTCAGGTTGGCTCCTTTATCGATCGTTCGCGGGCCGAGATGCTGCTTTCAGAGTATCGCGATAAGGGACGTGCAGGTGAGATAAGGCAGGCGACAATCGCCGGAAGGATCTACTACAGGCTCTGGCTTGGCCCATTCGCTACCCAGCAAGAGGCCTCAGCCTACGCGGAGGACCTGAGGGCGCAAGGCAAGGCCGCGATGGTCGTCAAACGATAGCTTAAATTGGCCGACTTAACCCCACTTCTCAAACAGTATCACGAGATCAAGCGGCGCTATCCTGACGCGCTACTTTTCTTCAGGATGGGCGACTTCTACGAGATGCTCTACGATGACGCCAAGACCGCGGCGAGGGTGCTGGGGATAGCTCTGACTTCCAGGCGATATGGGACCTCGAGCGATATCCCTCTCGCAGGTGTTCCGGTAAAAAGCTACGAGACCTACCTTACCAAGCTGGTCAAGGCCGGGCTAAAGGTGGCTATCTGCGAACAGACCGAGCTTCCCGATCCGAAGAAGAAACTCCTTAAACGCGACGTTACCGAGGTCATCACCCCTGGAACCATCGCCAGTGAGGAGATGCTTGATGCGTCAGCGGGCAACTATCTGGCGGCGGTGATAAAAGTCGAGGGCAAAGCTGGAATCGCCTATGCCGACGTATCCACCGGCGAGTTCACCTGCGGGGAAGCGGCAATCGGAGAAGTAGAAGAACATCTGGCCAAGATCGCGCCCAGGGAGCTTCTTTTAGCCGAGGATGAGACCTGGCGTCCGGTTTCCTTTGATGCCGCGATTGCGCCTGTAGCAGGCTATCTTTTCGACGAAGAGATCGCTGCGGGAAAACTGCTCGACCACTTCAAGGTGGCTACCCTGGAAGGATTGGGATTGGAGGGGCGTGCTTTGGCGCTGCGGGCCGCGGGTGCGGTGCTCTCATATCTCACCGAGCAGAAGAAGAGCGTCCTGCCGCACATCGAGGGCTTACGAGTATTTGACAGCGGCCACTATCTCGTTGTAGACGAGTTCACCCAGCGCAACCTTGAACTCCTTGAACGCCAGCGTGACCGCTCCGCCGAAGGTTCCCTTTTCTCGGTACTCAACCGCACCCTTACCCCTCCGGGCACCCGGCTCCTGCGGCGCTGGCTCATCTTTCCACTGAGAGACAGACAGGAGATCAACGCCCGGCTGGATGCCGTAGAAGAACTTTTTACAAACAAGGAGCTATCCGACAATCTAGGAGAACTTCTCAAAGAAACAGGGGACCCGGAGCGGCTGGTTTCAAAGATCGCGACCCAGCGCGCCAACCCGCGGGAGGTGAGAAGGTTGGGAGCTATCTTGAGGTTAGGTGCAGAGATTAAGGGGGAGCTAAAGAAGGCCCAATCCAATCTACTGAAAGGACTTGCTGAAAGGATAGAGGATTTTAGCAAGCTGGCAACCGAGATTGAGCAAACCATAATCGGTGATCCCTCTGTGGTCCTGTTGGAAGGGGGAATCATAAACAAGGGTGTCAATGAAGAATTAGACGAGCTTAGAAGCCTTACCCAAGATGCCCGCTCCCACATCGCCTCCCTTCAGCTCAAGGAACGATCCGCCACAGGTATCAATAAACTCAAGGTCGGCTACAACAGCGTGTTCGGCTACTACATCGAGGTTCCGCGCAGCCTTGCATCAAAGGTCCCTTCCCACTACATCCGCAAGCAGACCCTGGTTTCAGCCGAACGCTTCTTCACCCCTGAGTTAAAGGAGCTTGAGCAAAAAATCCTAACCGCCGAAGAGCGTTCCAAGATAATCGAGTACGAGATGTTTTTAGCCTTCAGGGAGAAGCTTGCCGGGCGCTCGCGCTCTTTCAAGGCGCTGGCCGACGTGATGGCCGAGGTAGACGTGTTGCGCTCCCTGGCCCAGGCGGCACGTGAGAATCAGTATGTTAAACCTCAAATCACCGAAGACGATGAGATTCGCATCACCTCCTCTCGCCATCCGGTGGTGGAGAAGCTCCTTGCAGAACGCTTCATCCCCAACGACGTGCGCCTCGATACCGAGGAAAACCTCGTCCTCCTGGTCACCGGGCCCAACATGTCAGGCAAGTCCACCTATCTCAGGCAGGTGGCTTTGGCGGTTATCATGGCCCAGATGGGTTCGTTCGTGCCTGCACGCAAGGCCTCCATCGGTCTTGTAGACAAGATATTCACCCGGATCGGCGCATCGGACGACCTCTCGCGCGGCGTCTCCACCTTCCTTGCCGAGATGGCCGAGACCGCAAACATCCTGCGCTCGGCGACTCCCAAAAGCCTCGTAATACTCGACGAGATAGGCCGGGGCACATCCACCTACGACGGGATGGCCATCGCCTGGGCCGTAATCGAGTACCTTCACAGCTCGCCCGAGCTGCGCCCCAAGACCCTCTTCGCCACCCACTATCACGAGCTCACCGAGCTTGCCGCTCATTTCAAAGGGCTGAGAAACGTCAGTTTCTCGGTAAAACGAACCAAAGACGGCGTCCTCTTCCTGCGCAAGCTCAGATATGAACCTTCTGACCAGAGCTACGGTATCGAGGTTGCCAGGCTGGCCGGTCTGCCAAAGGCTGTGGTGGAGCGCGCACGGTTTCTCCTGGAACGCATCTACGGAGGGGAGACGGTCTCGATAGACGAGATTTTGACCGAGAAGAAGGTTCAGCTTCGGCTCTTCACCGGTGCGGTTCAGGACGAGATCGCCGCCGAGCTTGCCGAACTTGACCTGGACTCCCTTTCACCCATCGAAGCCCTGCAGAAGCTCATCCGTTGGCAGGAAAAACTAAACCACCCCACGAAGTAGCTGCGCTCCGTCGCGGGGACCCCGGCTTTATACCCCACGAATCTGCTTTGCATATTCGCGGGGACCCCAGAAAAGAGGCCAGCTGAAGTTGACCTCCACCTTTTGGATTTCTGCGACCTTTTCGCCGTCAGACGAAAAGGAACAAGGAATGAATCGGGCCGACCTAAAGGTCGGCCCCTACGATTTTGTTTGCGATCTTTTGTCCGAAGAGCGAAGCCGACGAAGTAACCGGCTCGGTTGCGCCCAAATTCCTATGAAGATACATACGGAACAGACACTCTTGTCTGTTCGATACTTGTGCCCTCTGTGAAATATTGCGAACCTTTGGAGTGCGACAACCATGTTGTCGCAGCAACGACGCGGTCGTTGCACTCCATAAAACGGGATCACTCAGCTGTGTTGTGCTGTATCAAGGAGCCGTAGAAGAAAGTCAATGAATACTACAATTTGAAGAGCGGTCGCCTGACCGCTTAGTCTTTTCGTATGGTGGGCGGATATGTTCCTAGCGAATCCGAATGTTCCCTTATAGAGAAAGAAGGCCCCTTCCGATTCTGAGGGCTTTTTGCATTCCGGCAAAGTAAGGACTCCTTTGTCGTGATGGAGCCCGCAAGCCCTGCGATCTTTCGTCACCTCTGGCGACGAAAGGAGCACTAAAGCCCGTACTTCTCGATTATCTCCTTCTTCTTCAGTCCCAGGATACCGTGCTTGGCGCCGATCTTCTTGAATGCGGCAATCGCCTTATCCAGGTGTTCCTTATCATGCGCGGCGGAGAGCTGGCAGCGGATACGCGCCTGGCCCTGAGGTACCACCGGGTAGAAGAACCCGATCACGTAGATCCCTTCGGCGTAGAGGTCGTGGGCTATGTCCTGAGAGAGCTGGGCGTTGTAGAGCATAACCGGCACGATGGGCGTCTCGCCAGGACGGATGTCGAACCCGGCCTCGGTCATCTTCTCCCGGAAGTATTTTGTGTTCTGCTCCAGTTTATCCCGGCGCTCGGTGGTCTGTGAGATTATATCCATCACCCTCGACGCGGCGGCAACGATCACCGGAGGCATGGTGTTTGAAAAGAGGTAAGGCCTTGCTCTCTGTTTGCACATCTCAACGATCTCTGCACGGCCTGAGACGCATCCACCTGACGCCCCGCCCAAAGCCTTGCCCAGGGTCGTGGTAATGACATCGATTTTACCAACAACACCGAAGTGCTCGTGCGTGCCTTTTCCGGTCTTTCCGATGAAGCCGGTGGCGTGGGAATCATCCAGCAGGATCATGGAATCGTAGCGTTCACAAAGTTCGACCATCTTATCGAGCGGTGCAAAGTCGCCGTCCATACTGAACACGCCGTCGGTCACCACCAGCCGGATGCGCTTGTCCTGATGCATCTCGAGCTTCTGCTCAAGATGATCCATGTTCATGTGCTTGAACGAATCGTATTGCGCCTTGCACAGCCGGATGCCGTCGATCAAAGAGGCGTGAACAAGGCGATCGGCGATGATCACGTCCTCCTCGCCCAGTATAGCCTCGAACACGCCGGCGTTGGCGTCCATGCACGAGGGGAACAGCACCGTGTCCTCGGTGCCCAGGAACTTTGTCAGCTTGTCCTGCAGCTCGCGGTGTATGTCCTGTGTCCCGCAGATGAAGCGCACCGAGCTCATCCCGTAGCCCCGGGAATCAAGCCCCTCGTGTGCGGCCTTTATCACCTCAGGATGCGAGGAAAGACCCAGGTAGTTGTTGGCGCACATGTTGATGAGGCTGGCAAGCTCTGCACCTTCCGGATACTCGACCTTGATGTCTGCGGCCTGGGGGGAGTGGATGAACCGCTCCTCCTTGAAAAGACCCCCCTCGCGGATCTCTTCAATGGTCTTCTGGTAGTGCTCGCGAACCTTATCGCTGTATGCCATCTACTCCCCCTTGAAACGTTTTACCAGCTCCACGATCTTGTTCACGGTGTCGAACGACTGTGGTGTGGCGTCTGCGTCCGGGATCTGGATCTGGTAGCGCTTCTCTAAAAACACCTTGAGTGAGACCATGGAGAAGGAGTCAACTATTCCACCTGAGATGAGCGGTGTGTCCGGGGTAAGTTCTTCCGCCTCTTCCTCGTCTTCGACGTACTCGTCCTTGACGTAGGCAAGAACCGCGTCTTGTAACTGCTTTTCATCAAGCATTTCTGCTCCTTGCTTTTGTTTTTAATTTCAAACAACCTTCCCCCTCACAAATAGCCCAGTAGTATATTTGATTATCGGAAGGATGCAAGTAGGAAGAAACTTAACCTTAGTCGTAGTGGCGATTCACGAATCGCCCCCTGCATCTCGGATTTACATAGAGATCAATCTAGTTTTGACCAAGGTGGTTTCTGGCCTCTGTATTTTATTATTTTGCACGCAAACCCCTTTTTTTCGAGGTAGGAGACAAAGGCTTTCCCTTTTTCCGTTAAGAGAACTAGATTCTGGTGTTTGGTCACGTATTTCATTTTTATAAGACTATCAAGATACCAATCTTCAAATTGTTCGCTATCGCCTAATGGGAAGGTTCCTGAAGACTTCATATCTTGTGAACTACATTTATACGCAATACGCTCACCTTTATGAGGATGAGACAATAAGGGAAGTTGTTCAGTGATAAGCAGATCAAACAGAAGGGGAGTGCCTAGGAAGTTTGCAAGGAATTCGAATTCATCTTCGTACAAAAGCCCGTAATCTTGCAGTAGATTTTCTAATGTCTTCGCTAACTTATCCTCAAATAATTTACCTCCTTTAACGGTATTGTCGTAATGTATTATTCTAAAATGTTGGATATCAAATGGTGCATCGTGTGGGGGTTCGTTTGTTATCATTATGGTTTGCTGGGGCTTGAGTATATGAGCCATACCAAGTTCATAGAATACGTTTGCATTCTTGCCTGAAATATCGACGATTATTACTGAGGCGTTTTTTATCTCCTCAAGAATATCATCAAGTATTACGTTCGTTGTGAACAATTCGTCTGCACGTCTAATTTCTAGACCGAACTTCTCGCATACTTTCTTGGTGCAATGTTCGTATATCTCCTGAGCGTTCTTATCTTCGAAGGGCATCACCATGAAAACTGACTTCTTAATCATAAGTAGTTTTCTCCTTTTGGCTAAGAGTATTCGACTGCAGATGTTTGTCAAGTTCGTAGGGGCCGACTTTGGCGATTAAACGCCGCTTCGCGTCAAGTCGGCCCGCTCACATAAAACTTCGGGCTGACCTGAAGGTCAGCCCCTACTTTCTTATTCTTTTCGGGGTCCCCGCTAAAGTGCGAAGCACGCTTGCGACGACGGTTACGGAGTAATGTTGTGGGGTGTTAATTTGTCACACCGCGACAACGATTGTCTCGAAGCGTTCTTCCGGGACAGGAATGCCGTCTTCTTTGAGTGCCTCGATGTATCCCTCGATTGCTTCCTTGACGTTGGCTACCGCCTTTTCCTTGGTTTTCCCTTGAGAAACGCAGCCGGGCAAACTGGGGCACTCGGCCACCCAGTATCCGTCTTCACCTCGATAGATAACAACCTGTCTCATACTTAAACTATAACCGTTTGGATTCACAAGTCAAGCAGGCAAACCTGGGGCGAAGGTTACGGGCCCGGCGTCTACTTCGTCAGGATTGATGGTGACGCGTCAGCGACCACTCACAAGGTGATACTGATCCATTAACTCCCCCTCCCTGGTGGACAGTGTGCCCCTTGGGGTGCTAACTTTACTGCACCCCATAGGGTAGGGGGATAAAGGGGGCGGGGATACAAAGAGGAAGAAAACGAAATCAGCTAGACAATGAGTTTAAGCCCCTTGTCGAATCCCCCTGTATCGCACTTAGTAAGGGGGACTGCTTTGCCCCCCTTCTGAAGGGGGGTGCCCGAAGGGCGGGGGGATTTAAGGGAGGTGACCGCTCCTAAGAGCGGTCGGAGGGATCAAAAGATAATTTCCCCTCCCCCTACCCCCTCCCACCAGGGGAGGGGTGACTTAGAGACATCACGATAACCCAATACTATCTCCCCCTTGACGGGGGAGAATTAAAGAGGGGGTGTCATCGCGACCGTCCGTCCGCCGCCGTTGGGGGGGGGGGAGGGTGGGGATCTCATATACGGCACACTCAAGAAATCCGGTACTATACGTAAGTCACCAACTTTGAAGATGATTAAAGCCCGCCCACATTAAACTTCGGGCTGATCTAAAGTTTCCCTCATCCCCAACTCTTCTCCCAGAGGGAGAAGGGAGTACAATAACTTCCCTCTCCATTCGGGAGAGGGATTAAGGGTGAGGGTTGGAGGATGAAAAGCTAGACAATGGGCTTAAGCCCCTTGTCGAATCCCCCTGTATCGCACTTAGTAAGGGGGACTGCTTTGCCCCCCTTCTGAAGGGGGGTGCGAAGGGCGGGGGGATTTAAGGGAGGTGGCCGCTCCTAAGAGCGGTCGGAGGGATCAAAATAATTCCTCCCCCTTCCCCCGCCAACTCTGCGAGTTGCCGACCCCTTTACCCATCGGGGGCACTTCGCCACAAGGGAAGTGGAACTTGCGACGATTGAGGTTTCCCCCTCCTCGGTGGACAGTGTGCCCCTTGGGGTGCTAACTTTACTGCACCCCATAGGGTAGGGGGATAAAGGGGGCGGGGATTCACCCCAAAACACTTCAAAATACCCCAAAAAATGCGCCGAATGCCATTCAAACCTGACGAGTTGGTGCTAACTTTAAGCAAAAATCGTGCCGCGAAAAGTGCGCTCGCCGGCTTGAAAAAGTGTAAGGGCCGGTTTCAAAACCGGCCCCTTCATTTATTGTAAGTTAATGATTTCAGGTGACTTAGTCGTCCTCAAGGGTCGAGATGTCGCCGACCTCCTCGCCCCATTCCTGGGCGCGCAGGACCCGGCGCATGATCTTGCCGGAACGGGTCTTGGGCAGCGAGGAAACAAATTCAATTTCCTGCGGCATCGCCAGCGGCGAAAGCCTCTTGCGGATGAAGTTCATGATATTGAGCTCGAGGTCGTCTGATGGTTCGAATCCGGGCTTTAAGGCCACGAACGCCTTGACAACCTCCATGTTGACCTCATCCGGCTTGCCAACCGCCGCGGACTCTGCTACCGCAGGATGCTCAAGAAGTGCCGACTCGATCTCAAAAGGGCCGACCAGATGTCCACCTGTATTGATGACATCATCGTCTCTACCCACGAACCAGAAGTAGCCATCCTTATCTATTGACGCGCGGTCGCCGCAGATGTACCAGCCCTTGTCGAATTTGGATTTGTAAACCTCTTCGTTCCTCCAGTAGGCACGGAACATCGAGGGCCAGCCGGGTTTTAAGGCGATAAGCCCGACCTTGCCCGGTTCGGTGATCGGCTCGTGGGTCTTTAAATCCAGCACGGTCGCGGTGATGCCGGGGAAGGGCCTGCCCATGGAACCGGGTTTTATCTCCATCCCAGGGTAGTTGGAGATGACGATCGAGCCTGTCTCGGTCTGCCAGAAGTTATCGTTGAAGGGGAGTCCGTATGCCTCGCGCGACCAGTGCACCGCCTCCGCGTTTAGGGGTTCACCCACACTCGCCAGATACCTCAACGAAGAGAGGTCGTATTTCTTAACGATCTCTTCCCCTTGCTTCATGAGCATGCGGATCGCGGTCGGTGCCGAGTACCACACGGTCACCTTGTGGTCTTGAATAAACTTGTACCAGCGGTCAGGGATGAAGCCTGCATCGAGCACCACCTGGGTGATACCTAAAGACCATGGGCCGATGATGCCGTATGAGGTTCCGGTGACCCAGCCAGGGTCGGCTGTGCACCAGTAGATATCCGAATCGGCAAGATCCAGCACCCAGCGCGTGGTGACAGCCTGGGCGAATATGGAGGAGTGAACGTGCAAGGCTCCTTTGGGCTGACCGGTGGTTCCCGAGGTGTAATGCAGGATGGACGGGGTTTCCAGATCGGCTGCAAAGCTCTCAAACTCTTCAACCGGTTCCGCCTTCTCCAGTTCGAAGACTATCTCACCGGGGACTTTCTTCTTTGGCTCGCCGTCAACAATGATTACGTGCTCTAAAGCGGGCAGATCGGACTTTATCTTGCGAACCTTGGATACGTGTTTGCGGGTAGTGAGGACTGCCTTGGTCTCGGCGTTGGCAAGACGGGTTATAAGCGATTCAGGGCCGAAGGCGGAGAACAGGGGTTGGGCTATGGCACCGATCTTGAGGATTCCCAGTAGTGAGATGTAGAGATCCGGGATCCGGTCCATAAATATACATACCCGGTCGCCCTTCTCGATACCTGAATCCTTCAGGAACTTGGCGTAGGTGTTGGAGAGTACCCGGATGTCATTAAACGTATATTTCTTTACGGTGCCGTCGGAGCCTTCCCAGATAAGGGCTAATTTGTCCGCCTTACCCTGATCACAGATGCGGTCTGAACAGTAGTAGCCTATGTTTAAGAAATCGCCTTCCTTGTATCCCAGGTGTTCTTGCGCCTGGGCCCAGTCAAAGTTCTTGTAGCGCTCCTCGTAGTTCCCGATGTTGCTCATTTACTTCTTTCCTCCTTAGGGATTCAGTTCACGATACAAATAATTAATCTTATTGGTCCCCTTCCCCCGGTGTCTCTTCGAGTCACCGACCCCTCCCACCAGGGGAGGGGAAACCGCTTTGCTTATTGCCTCTATCACTTCCTCAATGTTTCTGAGAACATCGTTATTCCAGAATCGGAGCACCCTAAAGCCTTGAGAAGCAAAGCATTCGTCTCTGGATTTGTCGGTTTTAGAATCGGCATGCTGACCGCCGTCAACTTCAATGACTACCTTAGCATCGAACGAGACAAAATCAACAATGTATTTCCCTATAGGGTATTGCCGTCTGAAGATTACGCCTGGTTGTTTTCGACTCAAGTATTTCCAGAGTTTAATCTCAGCGTCAGACATGCGCTTTCTAAGACTTCGGGCAGTGGGTGTCAATCTTCGTTTCATAAACTCCTTTTTTACTTTCCCCATCCCACCAGGAGAGGGGAGACTACGTTGATAGCATCCTCTTTTATTTCCTCCTCCTTAGTGGAGGATTCCCTGCCATTTCCCCCTCCCTTGTGGAGGGGGATCAAGGGGGAGGGGAATCAAGGGGGAGGGGAAAATAAGGGTAGCCGTTTACAAATGGCTCTTTCAATTTCCTAATCCGCCGCGGGCATATCCCGCTTCTCCGATAATCTCTCCTTTGCCGCTTTCAGCTCACCGTGATCCGGGAAGAGCACGATCTTTGCCGCCAGCCGAGGTTCTGCTAGAAGCATCTCGAAACCCTTCTCGTACGCCTCGAGCGCCATCACGTGCGTGATCACTGGAGAGATGTCAAGTCTTCCTCCTGCGAGCAGTCCACGCATCCTGTACCATGTGTCGAATACCTTGCGGCCGTTGATGCCGTGGATCTGAGCGCCCTTGAACACAATCCAGTTGTTGTAATCTATGGGCACCGCTGCCTCGGTTGTTATGCCGAATGCAGTCAGGCGTCCCCCCTTGCGCAGATGGGTGAACGCCTCGGTGATGGGAACCTCACCACCCACCATCTCAAGCGATATATCCACCCCGTAGCCGCCGGTCTGCTCCAATATGAATTGATGACGCTCCTCCATGGTCGATTTCTTTATATCAAGGATATAGTCCGCACCCATCTTTTTTGCTATATCCATATTGAAATCAGAATAACCTACAAGGATGATCTTCGCCACGCCGCACGCTCTGGCGACACCGGTTGCAAACAGCGCGGTGGGGCCGTCGCCCACGATAACCATGCTCTTGCCTGCAACGTCTGCATCCTCACCCAACACAGCGTATACCCCGTTGCCTAACGGTTCCTGCACGCTTGCAAACTCCGGCGGGATCGAGCGGGCGTTTACCCAGCAGACCCGTTCAGGGACCATCACGTACTCTGCGAACACCCCGTCGCGGTCAACGCCAAGTATCTGCATGTGCTCGCCTATATGACGCTGGCCCAAGAGCGAGGTGAGATCACCCGGATCGTAGATGTGGGTCTCCGAGGAGATATAATCGCCTTTCTTTATACTGCGTACCGACGCTCCGACCTCGACCACCTCACCTGCAACCTCGTGCCCCAGTATCTGGGGTAGACGTTTTTCGCCTATCCTTCGCTGCGCCCAAGGGTTCCACTCGTAGATATGAACGTCGGTTCCGCAGATCGAGGTGGCTTGGACACGAACCAGCACCTCGTCAGGTTTGATAGTGGGAGCATCAACATCCTGCAATTCTGTGCCGCCCCTCTCCGGCCTTATCTTAACGACCGCTTTCATCTTTGCCACATTATCTCCATGGTTTCGAAAATCTTTGCTATCTTACCGAAAGAGTCCCCAGATGTCAACCCGTCCCGTAACCCGTAACACACCTGCCCCAGACAAACGCAAGGCGTTTATCTGGGGACCCCGGATTAGCATGGAATGGAGGCGGCTAATGTCTCAATCTATCAAGATGCAGCACCCCCGTCACAAGTGGTGAGATTAGGGTGTGTTGCGGGTGTTACGGGTTACTTCACAAGCACCATCTTTTGAGTAAGTGTGGATCCGGAGGTATTAATCCGGCAGAAATAGACGCCTTGAGACAAGGGGCGTCCGTTATCGTCGGTGCCGTCCCATTGGATCGAGTGTGTACCCGAAGCCTGATGGGAATCAACCAGGGTTCTGACCCGCCTGCCGCTGGCGTCCCAGACGGTAAGGGTTACTTGACCATCCGCAGGAAGCGTGTAGTTAATCCGGGTTGAGTTAGAGAAGAGACTGGTAGAGAATACTGATATATTTGCAGGTTCTGGCTTTTCAGAAACGGCGACGTAGTCAAGTGCCTCCACAGGATCAATCATTCCCCAGCCGTAAACCTTGTCGTAGCCGGAAGTGCCGAGATCGCGGGCGGTGGTGTAGATGGCATCCTTTACGTTATCTACCCCGGTAATCCCGTGGCTGATCAATAACGCTGCCAGCCCGGACACGTGTGGTGCAGCCATCGAGGTGCCCTGCCAGAAATGATAAGCAAACTCATCCACCTCAGCTCCACTGTGATTATCCCCTGGGTAACGATAGGTGCACTGAAGCACACCGTCAGGGTAGCCATCGCTGTTCTTATCCTCATAGGTAGCACCACCGGGTGCTGAGATGTCGAGGCCTGTTCCGTATTGGGAATAGATCGCGCGGGTGTCGTTGTAGTTTGTGGCGGCGACCGCTATGCACTCCTCGAAGCGGGCAGGATAGCTGAGTATGCCGACAAAGCTGTTGCCTGCGGAGGCGACAATGACCACTCCCTTATTGTGCGCGTAGATGATGGCGTCGTGTTCGATCTCCGAGGACTGGCCCGGAGCTCCGCCGAGGCTGAGGTTGATGACGTCGGCTCCGTGATCTGCGGCCCACGTGATTCCATCCGCAATCCAGAAGTCGTATCCTGAGCCGGTGTAATTCATTACTTGGACCGGCATAAGCTTGCAGTCCGGCGCCATACCGGCGGTGCCGATCCCGTTGTTGGTGGCCTGCGCCACTGTGCCGGCTACGTGAGTACCGTGCCCCCACTGATCGTTTGGATGCTCATCTTCGTGGACGATGTCATATCCAGCAACAAACTGTGAAGCGGTGAAGTCCGGGGCCATGTGGTAGTAGTCGTCGCTGGAGGTAACCTCACCTGCTTCATATTCAGGGATAGGATACTCCTCGTAGGCGATTCCGGTATCCACGATTGCAACGATCACCGTAGACGAACCTTTCTCCTTGTTCCAAGCCGCAGGCATGTTGATGTGATCTCGATCAAAGTGCCACTGCCGGGGGAAAAGTGGATCATTTGGGGTCCAGAAGACCCGGCGGATAGCTACCGGTTGGGCGTAGAGAACGTCGGGGCGCGACTCGTAGTAGCTGAGTGCATCTCGAATGTCCGCTTCATCCGGGATGGTGAGCTGGATGGCGTTGAGTTGTTCGATCCTGCGAACCTCTACCGCTCCCGTGACAGCCAGTGCGGATTGTATCCCATCGAGATCCACGCCATCGGCAAATCGGACGGTGATATACCCCTGTGCGTACAGCTCAGGGTCCTCAAGGTTAAACGTCGAGTGGTCAGTACCCGCGATCAATACAGCAGGTACTATGGCCAGAATTAACACTGAGGCTGTGAGATATTTCAAGCTTGCTCCTTTGTTCGTTCGGATTAGATACTAGTTCAAAAAGGCCTGCTGTCAAGCTGTTCCTGTATCCTAAGGAGGTAATGAGTGTTACGGGTGTTATATCCTTGATTAAGGGGCGTTAGCCCCAGGAAGTTATGGAGATGCCCCGCAAGGGTATATCCTTAGATGTTCTGGAGCGTTAGCTCCAAGTAATAATGAGAATGCCCCGAAGGGGTACGGGTGTGTTACGGGTTACGGGTTACCGGACAAGCACCACCTTTCGGGTGAGTGTGGATTGGTTTGTATCGAGTTTCAAGAAATAAACCCCTGTGGGCAGCAGATTACCTGCATTATCCGCGCCATCCCATTCGACCGAGTGGTTGCCGCCAGCCTCATTGGCATCGATCAGGATACGCACACGTCGCCCGCTTGCATCCCAGATGCTGACGGTTACTCGACCTGCTTGGGGCAGCGCGTAGCTGATTATTGTTGATTGGGAGAAGGGATTGGGAGAGCAGTTTACATCTGTCACCGATTTCGGAGCCAGTTCCTCCTTCACGCCTACCACATCGGTGACCACAGCTCGTATGAAGTAGGTGGCATCTTTTTGATAAGACCAGTTCTCAAAGATAGAGTCATACATCCAAGCACGCTCATTTCCGGCGGTGTCAACTCCTAAACCAGGTCTACCGAGGCTATCTATAGATTCAAGACCCACGTAGAAATCCCCGTTCACCATAATGCTGTATGATTCAAGATCAACATCGTTCCACCCCATCTGGCTCGATTCGATGAGAATCCCTTCGATTAGATCTCTGCCAGGGTATCCTGAATCATCTTCAAAGATTCTTACTTTGCCTCCTCCCATTAATAGGTAGCGTGCGGTTTTGATTTTCCATGTGCCAGCAGGTGGAGTCATTCTTACCGCTGCGATGGATCCAGATGTCCAGTTGATAATCACTTCTGGGGTTCCATCGTCATAGGCGAGTTCAACATCCTCGGGGAGTGGTGTTACGGGTGTTAGGGGTGTTACGGGTGTTCCCATAGCGACGCTTTGCAGGAGAAGAAATGCCACTCCTGCTATTATCAGCGGAAGACGTTTTTTGAACATACTTCCTCCTTGGTGATTGGCTGACATCGAATAATAACCTCTAACCGTTGCCTGTCAAGTTCAACTCCACCAGGAGCTTTACTTGTTCTCTTTGCCGGATAGAATCAGGGATGCCGTCAGTTCATCGTCTGCGCCGCAGAGGGGTGGAGTTCCTGCCCTGGGGTGTGGCTGAGGCGAGGATGGTTGATAAGCTGCTTGATCCCCAACCCGGTGAAAAGCTATTGGAGGTAGGTTGCTCTTCAGGCTACCGAATCGAAGGCTACGCTGGAAAAGGGGTGGAGTTCTGGGGGGTGGACGCCGATCATGAGGCGATCGAGGTGGGTAAGCAGAGAGGATCTCCAGTTAACTTGATCGAAGCCGATGCAGGTAATTTGCCTTTCGCGGATGGTTTCTTTGATAAGGTGCTGTGCGTCCACCTCCTTGAGCACCTGCCCGATCCTGCAAGAGCGATAGGGGAGATGAGTCGCGTTCTGAGATGCGAAGGAACGGCTGTCATCGTGGTTCCGTGCGAGCGCATCCGGGGCGACACCGCGTTCGCCGGGTGGCTGAGATTTCAGAACCTCCACCTTCACCGCTTTACGCCCCCGCAGATTACCTCCTTGCTGTTACCTCACTTCTTTATAGAAAAGGCACTCTTCCATACACTTATCCCGGGCCAATTCAAAAAGATGCCTCTGGATCGTACCACGCTCCTCTACTACCTCTCGCTTGCCATGTTGTTTAAGTTAAGGAAGACGTGGTAGGGGCACGGCAATCCGTGCCCCAACTGCTAACCAAATAGAAGATAAACAATATAATAGGTGGCCGAAATAACAGGATAAAGCCAGTACCGATTGTGTCTGGACAGTTCCTCAGCGCCAATCCATCCACTTGAGACGGCCAGCATCCTGATGCCATAGGCGCGAGCCGCGCGGATATCGTTTGGCGAGTCACCAACCAGGATTACCCTCTCCTTTGGGATTTGCTCCCTTGCTTCCTTCTCCCCTCGTTTATGGGCAAACTCACACATCCGGGCACGATTTGTAGTCTCGTCCCCGAACGCGCCGAAGCTGAAATATCCGGTAAGCGAGCCTCTATCGAGCTTTACCGCGGCACCCACCTGACAGTTGCCGGTAACAAGACCCAGAAGTGCCCCTTGCCCTTGAAGCTTTTCCAGTATCTGGGGGACTCCGGGGCAGAGCTTGAACTTCTCCCAGGTTGAAAGTTTCTCCCTGACTATCCGACCGTATGTCTCAATCAGTTTTGGGAAACGCCGGTTGATTTCTTCTTCGGTGAAGCCTTCCTGCCCCATCAGATCATGCACAACCCCCAGGTCGGTTGCGCCTATGAACGATACCTCGGCTATCCCCCCGCGTGTGCTGAAAATCTCTTCTAAAGCATCGCCCATCGCCTCCCTAACGATCCCACCGGCCTTGAGCAGGGTGCCGTCAATGTCAAAGAGGATGATTCTCATGAGCTTAGGTGGCAAGGATAATGGGAATAGCGGAGAAGTCAAGATTATCACCCCATGAATCTGCTGCGCAGCTTCACGGGGACCCCGAGATGAGGGCTTTATCTTTTAAGCCAACTTAAAGGCAACAACGCGGTTGTTGCACTCCAGATTACCCTCCCCCTACCCCCTACCCTATGAGTGCACCAGGCACTCAAGGGGCACACTGTCCCGTTAAGGGAGTGGGATTATTTACCCTCACCCTTAATCCCTCTCCCCAAGTGGAGAGGGACTACACTCCTCGCCCCTTGGGAGACGAAGTGCCACCGTCTGGCAGGAGGCAGAGGTGAGGGAATATTCATTAACAGTAGGGGCCGACCTTCAGGTCGGCCCGCAACTATAAGCGAACCTAAAGGTTCGCGCTACAAGCTATTTACCCCACAAAGCCGCTCCGCGCCTTTGTGGGGTCCCCGAAAGAAGGCGAAGCATTCTTTTGGGGTAAATAGTGCATACACACAAGCGAGCCGCAGTCCTCGCGTATCTTCTCGGCAACCACTTCACACTTTATCTTTAACAGAAGGAACGTCTCCTGGTGGCCGTCTATAAAACTCTCGAAGTTCGCGTGCCCCTTGGCAATAACCAGATCGGCGTTCTTCATAAGCTCCATAACTTCGGGATTTAAGGTCTCCCAGTTTATCCCCAGGTCGTTTGTACCGGTGCTTGCTACACTCGCCGGATCGAAACCGAGATCGATCATCTCTTGAACCGTCACGTCGTTCAGGATTGGTGAGGACTTGGCCACGAAGATAGTCTGCGGTACGCCAAGGACTTCTGCACAGAGACCATCAAGCAGCACCTCACCCGCGTTGTCCACCACGTAGATCAAGGTCTGGGCGCTTTCCACCCGCTTCAGGAGTTCAGGGCTGTCGTCGCGTTCAAAGGTTGCTTGCTCAAGAAACTCTTTTATCTCACCTGTATCTATACGCTCTCTCGTACCCAGATCGATCACGTTGCCCAGGGACGCCGCGAGCAACGCCGTCTTCTTGGGGTTATCCGATCGCTTCACCATCCTCCTCACAAATGGCAGAATATTCGCCACTTCCCGGTTGTGCCGGGCCTTTTCCTCTTTGTAAGGATCGGCTCCATCGTGATAGATCATCTCCAAGAGCCGAGTGGAGTATATGTTGGGCGGCAGGCTGAGGGGGATATCAGGTATCTCCTGCCTTGCCTTGGAGATCAGTCTGTCAAACTCGTCGGCGGGCAGGTGCAGGGCCTTTGCGCTGCGCTCAAGCTGGCGCACTAAACACGGGATGCAGCGAGGATCGGACTTCATGTCTTTAAGGGCTTGCGTTCTGCCGCTGGGAAGAGCACGTTGTTTAGAATCAACCTGTATCCGGGCGAGTGCCGGTAAAGCTCAAGCTCGGTAGGTGGATCGCCTATCCGGTGTGCATAATCCTCGGGGTCGTGCCCGCCAAGGAAGGTAAACGTCCCCTCACCCAGGTTGCCGTGGATGTACTTTACCTCCTCCGTTCCCTTAACTTCGCCCAGTACCAGCACGTCTCGTTTAATGAGAATGCGGTTGAAGCCGGTGTTCTGGCCCAAAAACTCCTTGCAAAGTGCGGTGTGGTCTTGCACAAGCATGCAAGGTACCGGATCGAACTTGGCAGAGAAGTCAAACAGCGCGAACACCGCCTCCTCGCCGCGTGCCACCGCCCCCTCGCTTACGTCAATATCAGAGTGTTCGTAGCGGTAGGGATCGGTCACCAACTGGAAATCTTCAAACGCAAAGGTCCGGGAGTAGTCAAGCTTTTCCTGGCAGTCCTTGTCCATCGGGGTGCCGTCGAAGATCTGGTGCACCACATCCGTAGCTTCAGCCGCCAGGGCGATGTCGTAGGTGTCGGTTGCCGAGCACATTGCGAAAAGGAAGCCCCCTTCGAGAACGTAGCGCTTGATCGCCTTTGCCACCGCCAGCTTCAGTTTGGGAACCCCCTCAAACCTCAACTTCTTTGCGGTCGCCTCGTTGAGCCTCACCTGTTCCTTGTACCAATCGGCGTTGTGGTAGTTATAGTAGAACTTACCGTACTGACCGGTAAAGTCCTCGTGGTGCAGGTGCACCCAGTCGTAATCCGCAAGCTTTCCTGCCAGCACCTGGGGGTCCCAGAGCACATCGTATGGAATCTCCGCGTACTCCAAAGCCAGCCTGACCGCGTCATCCCACGGATCGGCGGTCGGGGGGGCGTAAACCGCGACCTTGGGTGCCTTCTCTAAAAGAACCGCGTTCATGTTGCTTTCCTCGATGGTAGCCCGGATCGCCGCCTCTGCACCGATGTCTACCTCCACGAGCCTGACCCCTGCAAGAAGACACTCCTTTGCACTTTCCTTCGAACTCTCCACAAGGAACGAACCGCCTCTGTAGTTCAAAAGCCACTCGACCTTCTCCCCGCGCGCCAGCGCGTGATAGGCTATACCATAAGCCTTCAGGTGATTGGTCTGGGATAAATCCATAGGGATCAGGAGCTTGCCTGAGATCGCCAGCATCAAGATAAACCTCATGGCTTTATCCTCGTTCCGGTTTCTCCTACTATCCCTCTGATCAGGTTGGGCGGATCGGTTATAAGCACGTTACTGCCGCCCGCCTCAAGGAAGCTTATCGCGGCCTCGATCTTCGGTCCCATGCTTCCTTGTGGGAATTGCCCGGCTGCAAGGAGCCTTTTTGCCTCCCCCGCACTCAGGCGATCAAGCGGGCGCTGGGTCGGTTTGCCGAAGTCCATGCAGACATGCTCCACCGGGGCAATAATCGCGAGAAGCTCCGCCTCCAGACCGGTGGCAAGAAGCGAGGATGCGTGATCCTTGTCAATAACTGCGGCCACGCCTTTTAGCTTATCTCCTTCTTTAACTACCGGTATCCCGCCGCCGCCAACGGTTACTACCGAGACACCTCGTTCCATAAGTTCCCTGATAACAGGTAGTTCCACAATCTCGCGAGGCTTTGGCGAGGCAACCACCCTGCGCCAGCCCCGGCCTCGGTCCTCCTTCATCCGCCAGCCCAGTCTTATGGAGAGCTCGTTGGCCTCCTCGATGCCGTACGAAGGCCCCACGAACTTGGTCGGGTTGCGGAACGCAGGGTCGGCTCTATCCACCACCACCTGGGTCACCACCGCGGCTATCTCGCTTTTAGTGTCGTTGGTTGCAAGGGCGTTGCGCACCGCCTGGACGATGAGGTATCCGAGCGAGCCCTGGGTCGAGGCGTTGGCCGCGTCCAGCGGTATCTGGGGAATCTCGCGCTGCGCCTCGTGCGCCATGTGAGAGATCAACAGCAGATCGCCCACCTGCGGGCCGTTGCCGTGGGTTATGGCCACGCGCCAGCCTTGATACATAAGCTGCGCGATCTGGCGGGCGGTCGTCTCCACCACCTCGCGCTGATCCTCGAAGGACGCGAACCTTGCGTTCTTATTTACCAGCGCGTTCCCGCCCAGCGCTATTACCGCACTGCGTTCCATCCTGAATTGTATTGATTAGACGCGTGGGGTCAATATACCCTGCTCGAACGCAGCGATGAATGATGTGGAACGGACTCACGTGCCCCGGTCGGGTGCTCCTGTCCGTTTACATAATATGCACAGGCTGGAGAGCCTGTGCCACATTAACCCCTTCCCCTTTATCCCCTCCCACTAGGGGAGGGGATTTTTTATGCTCCTTTCGTCGGAGGACGACGCTTGCGACCCGACAGGGTAAAGATCGCAAGAAAGCGGCTTCTGGCCGCTTCGGGGTCCCCGCGCGAGTGCGCCTGCAATCGTGTGGGGTGAAATACCTGCTTGACTCTGCTGTATCTCCAAGTATAGTGTGAATACAATAAGGAGGCAGTATGCGTAGCGTGGCAATCTTTGCATTAACCCTAACCCTCGGAGTCAACATGGCTTACGCGGGGAGACTCAAGGGCTTCAACCCGAAAGAGGCCCAGCCCGAGCTTAGCTATCGGCTGGCAGAGGTCGAATTTACGAAGATCGACAGCATCGGTTTCGTCCTGCAGCCTACCGGCTACAAGACCATCTACGACGTCTACTCCGACTACACCGAGTCGCCACAGACCCCGATGTTCATCTCAGCCGACCTTTGCTTCCATACCCTTCACCTTATGGTAGACTACACCGTGCGCATAATGGAGATCGAAGAACTTCTTCCCAAACTTGAGCGGCTCACCTCAGGCATGCTCCAGAAAGCTCATAAGGATTGGAAGAGGGCTTCGGGTGGTCTAAAGGAAGCGGCTCAGGCCGAGTATATCTACTTCGCGGTCGGTGCACGGCTGCTCGGTCAGGAGGTGGAACTCCCGAAGGATATCGAAAAGTTCGTCGCAAAGGAGCTTGCCAAGATCGAGGAGCACAAGGGCATCCAGGAGATCACCTTCCTTCCCGGTGTGAAGGAGGATTACTCTCAGTACGTTCCTCGCGGGCACTATACAAGGTCTGAGGATTTCCGCCGCTACTTCAAGGCCATGATGTGGTACGGGAGGCTGCCGTTGCACGTTCCCAAGGAAAAGAGCGATCCCCTCCTGCCCTTGCAGACGGCACTTCTTGTGGCGCTGCATCTTGAGGAAGATTCTGATTTGAGCCTCCTCTGGGAGGAGATCTACGAGCCGACCGCGTTCTTCTTCGGTGCGGCAGAGGATATAACACCCGGGCTTTTGCTGGAAGAGGCGCGGGAGTTCTTCGGCAAAGAGGTAGTTGCCGATATAATCGAAGACGAGATAAGAATGCGGGAATTCGCAGCTTACCTGCGTGAAAACATTCAACCTAAGATACTCTCGGAGATGGCCGCATTCTATCCCGGCCAGGAACCCATCGAGGTGCCTTTATCCGTACGCTTCATGCCCCAGCGGTTCGTGCCCGATTCCTACATCTTCACCGAGCTTGTCGCGGACAGGGTTAAAACCTACCAGGGCAGTAGAGACCCCAGGCCCTTCACATGGGGGATGACCCAGCTGGGTCCGATGCGCGTTTTCCCCAGAGGCCTTGACGTGATGGCGGTGCTCCGCTGGACCGAGGCTTTGAAGATTCTCAAAGACGAGGGCGATACGGAATACACCAACTACGATGAACAGCTCGAGAAGATGGTCCGCTGGTATGCGTCGCTTTCGGCAGCAGAGCGGCGCTCCTCGGTTTACTACCGCTGGTTCGAGTTGTTTGCGGCCTACAAACAGTCGGATGCCCCTGCGAAGGCCGATGAAGAGGCCTGGGATCGCAAGAAGCTTACGACCGCGCTTGCGTCGTGGGCCGAGCTTCGCCACGATGCGATCCTCTATGCCAAGCAGAGCTACACCGCTCTTGGCATGGGAGTCCCTCCGGGCGATGAACCCACACCTCCGCCTCCCCTGCGTAAGGCTGTGGTTGAGCAAGCTTCCAAGCTTTACGCTCAGATGGCTTCCTGCGCACGGACAATCGCCGAGTTCTCTGCAAACGAAGGTCATGATAATCCAATCAGGGATACCTACCTTTACTTTGCCGAAACGCTTGATAGGCTGGATACCCTGGCCCGCAAGCAGGCCGATGGTGAAGCTTTGACTGCGGATGAACACGAATGGCTGTGGAACGTTGCGGGACGCCTTTCCTACATGCCTCGCAGGTTGGGTGAGGTTGTCACAGGCGAGGCGGACGAACGCATGGCGCTTGTGGCCGACGTTCACACCGACCCTAACACCGGTCAGGTGCTCCAGGAGGCTTCAGGCGATCCGGCGCGGTTATACGTTCTGGTCGAGATAGGAGGCAAACTATACGTGGCCCAGGGCGGAACATACACCTACTACGAGTTCAAGCAGCCGATGGCAGATAGGCTGACCGATGAGGCGTGGCAGGAGATGCTGGGTCGAGGCCAAGCCCCGGCCAAGCCTGGCTGGACGAACGCGCTCTTCGGACGTTAAGGTGTGAACACCAGGGCTCTTTTCCTTTTTCTCCTCACCCAGCCACTTTTTGCCGCCAGCTGGGCGGTCGGCGTTGGCGGTGGAAGCAGTCATTACCTTGGAGGTGAACCCTCTGCCCGACTTCAGAACCTTTCGGTGATCCAGAGCGGATGGCGGGTTGAGTCGGAAGCCGGTTACTACGCCGGGCGTGAGGG
This sequence comes from Candidatus Stahliibacteriota bacterium, assembly GCA_004375895.1. Taxonomy (GTDB): domain Bacteria; phylum Hydrothermota; class Tepidihabitantia; order B3-TA06; family B3-TA06; genus B3-TA06. Next base: position 23,022 of record SOJW01000057.1, on the reverse strand, counting down.
GTTTGATGTGATAATGGTCTATGGCGAAACGTTCTGGCGCAGCGAGAGCCGTCAGACCCTTTTCCGTGACCAGCATCTTGGGCTTCTGGGCGAGTACCGGTTGTTCGTTGTCAGAATGGATGAAAGGTTGCAAGGCGCTTTGGGGTTGGGCCCTTCGCTTCGTCGCCTGAGTTACTACATTGAGGAGGAGAAGGGTCGCTACCCTTTCCGATTCAATCTTGACGCCGAGATCGCAGGGCTTTTCTTCCTATCAAGGCACTTCCTGCTTCGCGCTCAGGCCACCTACTCCTTTCCACCACTCACACCGCTTCAGGGAGTTGTAGGTTTCACCATCCGGGCAAACTACCGTTCCTGATTCTCACCCCGAAGGGAAAATCTAACACGTAGTGCGAGACTTCAGTCTCGCTAGCGAGCTATCTCGCTTCTGAACCAATTCGGGGCCGACCTAACGCTCGGCTCCTCCGAGAATCCTCCTAAGCCTCTCTCTGTATTTTTTAATATTTGATCGGTACACAAAGGCAACAATCGAGAGAATCAACAAAAGAACGGAAATACCTCCCCACATAAACAGGAAGTAGTAAGGTCCCTTATTACTAAACCAAAGGAGAAGCGACATGCCACTAGATAAAACCACCAGAAGGGGTAACAACATTTGACTTAATATCGCAAAACACCGATCCAATCTAGGCCTTAACGGTCTTTCTTCCTCTTTATAGTGCTCCCAGTTGAGCCCCACCAACTTCCTTTCTAGTTGAAGCTCGATATAAGCGCCAAGCCGGTGAATCGAATAGTCATTTTGAATGTCCATTATCCATATAATTAAAGGGAGAAAAGCAGTCATAAGAGTTATTAAATGGTCGGAACGAGCTATCCCAAAACCAAGTGCAGCTGGATAGAAGAGGGCGAGGATCATATAGTACACTCCCCTGCTTCGAGTCAATATCTCCGCCCTAAGTTGCTTGTATTCTTCCAACTGGGCCTGGAACTTCTTTTCATCTTCCCAGGTTCTCTCTCCTTTCTTAGCCATAAAAACCTCCTAAGGCTTAGGTAGCGGCAGGGTCTCCCTGACGTTGTTTTTTCTCTCCCGAACCTCTCAGCGCTTACGCTTCTTCCTTTTGCGCTCGCGGCGCGCCATGAACTTCAAGATCGTGTCTATCCCAGGTTTGGCTTTATGTCTCTTGGGCGGCCAGTCCGAGGGCTGGGGCTTGATCTTATCAAAGTTCTTCTCCAGCCACTTCCAGGTTGCCTGGTACTGCTCGAAACCCTTCTCGAAATCCATGGGGTCGAAAGGATACTCGAAAACAGGTTGAATCACATAGAAGGCAGTATCAGGGTCCAGCCTGGGGTAGTAGTCAACCTGCAGGTCAAAGAGATCGTTCAACATGTGATCCACCGCCGCGTAGACGTTGTCCACGATCCACTGTGAGTTGATCTTGGGTGGGTTCTTGCTTCGGCCAGGAATCAGAACGTATATCTCGTCCAGCTCGTGCTCAAAAAGCACCTCAAGCGGCGAGAAGTCACGCCCAGCCCCGCCGTCAACATAGTATGGTCCCGAGTTGTAAGGCACCTCCTGGGGCGGGAACTTGAATGGTATGGCCGAGGTCCCCATGAGCACATCCTCGATCTTAAGCTCACCATGATTCTTATCTCGATTATACCAGCGTGTATCATGCCCGTCTTGGTTTCGCACACCGCAGATGTAGCAGATTCCCTTAAGCTCCTTGAGTTTATTGATTTTGATCTCTTTCAGCATCTTCCTGAAGAGTTCGCGTTCTGGTGAGGTGTCATACCACGCGGGCAATCGCTTACACATAACACGAAAGGCCATCTTCAAGGGGGAGATTTTTTTGTACACCTCATCATTCTTCAGGTTCCAGAGTGTATTCTTGAGTCCGTCCCAACCCCAGCGTCCGGCCAGTATGGAATCAACCGCAACCGTAAGAAGCCCTCCTGCCGATGTTCCGGAAAAGACCTCGGGAACCTTTCCCTTTTCGTTTATCAAAAAATCGCACATCGCCGCCTGCTGAGAGATGCGCGCTCCTCCTCCTGTGATGCAAAAAGCGATTCGTTTTGTAGCCATAGCCTCTCCTTTGATACCTATCTAGGTCATTATGCAATCTACTCTAAGCAGAATCAAGGTTTTGTCAAGTGTAACCGACGCATAAAAAAGGCTTCTGAGCTTATCCACTAAGACTGAGATGCAGATCAAAGACCTGGATTTAGAACAACCCAAGGAAGCGTTTTCTAGGCTTCTTTATCTCGACCGTGTCGTTGCGCTTGGCCCATTCCAGGGTTTCCTCGTACTGTTCGCGCTGGGTTGAAAAATCAAGAGGAGGATATTGCTTTGATTATGTAAAGCTCTCTGCGGTGCTCGGCGGCCATCGCCTCCACCGGGATGCCGTCGCGCCCTACCCCGCCGTCGAAGAAACTTCCTTTTTCTGAACATACGTATCCTGTTTGCTTAGTTGCCTGTAAATATTGTAGATAGCTGCCCAGGGATATCAATGTCTAATAAACCGTCTGGGGCTTGACATGGTGAATAATTAACTTATAATTATGCTGTCCAAGGAGAAAACTTCTTAACTAACCCCCCAGACAGGGAGGCTCATGGAACTCGAAGAGTTGCGCAAAAAAAAGATAATCGATCTTCAAAAGATCGCGAAGAAGTTCAAGATAGAGACCCTTGAGATGGAGAGGGACGACCTCGTCAAAGCCATTCTCAAAGCCGAAAGCAAGGAACATGAGAACGGGCTGGTAGAATGTTCCGGCGTGCTTGAGATACTTAACGAAGGATTCGGCTTCCTGCGCTCGCCCAACTACAGCTATCTGCCCAGTCAGGACGACATCTACATCTCACCCGCACAGGTCAAGCGCATCGGGCTGCGGTCGGGCGACACTGTTACAGCCCGCGCCAGGCCGCCGCGGAATAACGAAAAGTTCTTCGCTGTAGTTAAGGTAGAAAAGGTCAACGGCGATCCACCTGAGGAGCTTCGAAACCGTGTGCCATTTGATAGTCTTACACCGCTTTATCCAACCGAGCGCATCCACATGGAGAACCCGGACGACAACGACTCTACCACGCGCGTTATAGACCTCTTCACCCCTATAGGTAAAGGACAGCGCGGGGTGATAGTTTCACCACCACGTGCCGGCAAAACGGTAATACTTCAGAAGGTAGCCAACAGCATCACACGCAACCATCCGGAGATAGGACTCATCATTCTACTGATAGACGAGCGCCCTGAGGAGGTAACCGACATGGAGCGCTCGGTCAAGGCCGAGGTGATAAGTTCCACCTTTGACGAGGCACCGGAGCGTCATGTCCAGGTGGCCGAGATCGTATTGCAGAAGGCGAAGAGGCTGGTGGAGCACAAAAGGGATGTTGTTATTCTTCTTGATTCCATCACCCGCCTTGCGCGCGCCCACAACATGGTCATTCCTCACTCCGGTAAGACCCTTTCCGGCGGATTGGATTCAAACGCTTTGCGTAAGCCTAAAAAATTCTTCGGCTCTGCTCGCAACATCGAGGAAGGCGGCTCGCTTACTATCCTTGCAACCGCCCTGATCGACACAGGCTCGCGCATGGACGAGGTGATCTTCGAGGAGTTCAAGGGCACAGGCAACAACGAGATGGTGCTTGACCGCAGGCTGGCAGACCGTCGTGTTTTCCCGGCGATTGATCTGCAGAAATCCGGGACGCGGAAAGAGGAACTTCTCTTAACCGACCACGAGCTAAACCGCGTGTGGCTCTTAAGGAAGATCCTTGCCGAGATGAGTCCGGTGGACATGATGGAGTTCATACTCGACAAGATGCGGCTTACCAAGCACAACGAAGAGTTCCTGGAGGCGATGAACGAATAGCTAATCTTGGCGTTGGCCCGGGGAGGTAATGAGGGTGGAAGAAGCCAAGAGAAAAAGGCAACAGGTTGACGCAGTAGAGGAAATCAACTATAATTGGTGCTATAGCGAGCCAAAGGTCAAGATGAGCAAAGGAGATTTGGTAGAATGAAGGACAAGATTCACCCAAAGTATGTAGAGGGAACCATCCGCTGTGCTTGCGGATTTACCTACAAGACTTACTCCACGCGGGAGAAGATGAGGGTGGATATCTGTTCGCAGTGCCACCCTTTCTACACGGGCAAAACTAAGATGATCGACAGCGCGGGCCAGGTGGAGCGCTACCGCCGTCGCTTCGGCGAGACAAAGGCCACCAAGATCCTGACCGCCAGCGAGAAGGAAAAGCTCGAAGCCGAGAAGGCAGCCAAGAAGGCGGAGGCCAAGAAAGCCAAAAGAACCAGAGCCGCCAAGAAGTAACGATGAAGGAACGCATCGCCGAGCTTGCCGAGAAGTTTACAAAGATAAAGGAGTTTCTTTGACCTAGAGGAGCTCGTAGCGAAGCGTGAGGGGCTGAGGGAACAAGCGGCCGCACCCGATTTCTGGAACAATCAACGCAAGGCACGCGAACTGATGGCTGAGTTGGCACGCGCCAACCAAATCCTTGACACAGTTGAGAGGTTGGAACGAGACGTAGGCGAAGCCGACGAACTCATGGAGATGTTCGCAGACGACCCACAGGCCCAAAAAGAATTGGCAGGAACCCTGGATCGAGCCGAAAAGGATCTGCGCGAACTTGAGGTCTCCCTGGTGCTCTCCGATCCAAACGACGCCAAAACCGCGATCATGACCATCCACCCGGGTGCGGGCGGGGTGGAGAGCTGCGACTGGGCAGAGATGCTGTTGCGCATGTATATGCGCTACTTCGAGCGTGCCGGCTACAAAGCGAACGTATTGGACCTGCAGCCAGACGACGTTGCGGGCATCAAGGACGTAACCATCGAGGTCTCAGGCGAGTACGCCTACGGGATGCTCAAGGGCGAATCAGGCATCCACCGGCTGGTCAGGATTTCTCCCTTTGATTCAGCCAAACGCCGTCACACGTCCTTCACCTCAGTGTTCGTGATGCCTGAGATGGAGGAGGTTGAGGTTACAATCAATCTGGACAACCTCAGAATCGATACCTTCCGTGCATCAGGCCACGGCGGGCAGAACGTCAACAAGCTTTCAACCGCGGTTCGCATCACCCACATACCCACCGGCATCGTGGTGCAGTGCCAGAACGAGCGTTCCCAGCACCAGAATAAGGAAAACGCCATGAAGATTCTGCGCGCACGTGTTTACGCGCATGAGGAGGAAAAACAGGCCAGGGAGCGCGAAAAGCTTGAAGAGGCAAAGACCGAGATCGCCTGGGGACATCAGATTCGTTCATACGTGCTTTTTCCCTACCAGATGATCAAGGATCACCGCACCGGCCACTCCGAACACAACACCGACGCGGTTCTGGACGGCGAGATCGAGGATTTTTTGACCGCCACCCTGCTCTGGCAAGCCCGTACCCGTAACACCCGTAACCCGTAACACACCATCCAAGAAATAGTACCCCCACGAAGCGTACAAAAATCATACCCTGCGATCTTTTCGCGTAGGCGAAAAGGAGCATTAAATCTTGACGGGACAGTGCGCCCCTTGAGTGCCTGGTGCACTCATAGGGTAGGGAGTAGGGGGAGGGTGATTTAATAAAGTTCGTAGGGGCCGACCTTCAGGTCGGCCCGGTTACCTTGACCTCTTCCCTATGCGACTTACAATCATAGCGATGAAGTCAAAACCCCGCTTCCTTGCAGACGCCATGCTGGGTAAGCTCAGCACGTGGCTCAGGATACTTGGCTGGGATGCGGAGTACGTTAAGGGTAAGTCGACCGAGGAACTCCTGGATCGTGCCAAGACTGAAGGAAGAATCCTTTTGACCCGCAGGCAAGGCCTTGAAGATGAAAGACTTGTGTTTGTAGAAAGTGAGATTCTTGAAGAGCAGTTGAAGCAGCTTGAAGAGTTGTATAGAATCCTGACGAACGCCGAGCCTTTCACCCGGTGCATCGCATGCAACGTTGTGCTGCAAGCTGTTGATAAAGCTGAAGTTAAGGGCAAGGTTCCGTTCTACACTTTTCAGACCCAGCAGGAATTCTCCCGATGCCCTCGTTGCGGCAAACTGTTCTGGCCGGGGAGCCACCATACGGCTATGTTACGAAAAATCAAGGGCTTAAAAGAATCCTGAGGATTTCCTGGCCTGCATTCTCCCTGGGTCCCCGGACGGATGCGCCTGTACTCCCGTCGGGTGAAGCATACGTCTGGGGTGAAAAAAAAGCTGGACAAAAGGTGGACAAAAGCTGGACAAAAGCTACCCAAAAGGTGGTCAAAAGATGGACACCAGACCGGGCAAAGCTGGTCAAAAGCTGGACAAAAGCTGGTCAAAAGGTGGACAGGGTTCCGGGGTCCCCGCAAAGCTACGAAGTAGATTCGTGGGGTGAAAAAAAGCTACCCAAAAGGTTGCTCCGCACCCCTTTGGGGACCTTACTCTATCACCACGGCCTTACGCACGAGCGTTAGAGCACCGGCATCGAGCCTCACGAAGTACACCTCTTTGGGAAACGGCTGGTTTAACTCCACCTCGCCGGATGAAGTGACAGCTCTCTCAGCAACCCTCTGACCGGTAACGTTGTAGACCCGCAGCACGCCTGCTTGGCCTTCGGGAAGGGTGTAGGAGACTTTGATACCGCGTGAAAGCCTCGAAACATTCACGCTAAGGGAAGGTTGGGGATTCTCAGCTATGCTTGTGGGGTTGCCGTTGAAGTTGATTGTTCGGGTAGTTGAGAAAACATCGGTGGCGTAAAACTTTGCGGTGTAGAGGGAGCTGTCGTCCGATAACCATGGAGAGAACTTCACCAGTACAGAATCCCCAGGCTCGATCTCGTAGCTTATCCAGTACTCACTGTGGTAGGGCGGTGAGAGTAAAGCGAGGGTATCCGAATCCTTGGGCCATATCTCGCAGTGACAGTAGAAATCTTTTGCCGGCTCGACGTTCGTGTTCGTGAAATAGGCGGCAGGGGTCATGCTGTGGACACTTGCACTTTCTTGCGGTGCAACGATGGTCGTCGCATACACGCCCAGCGAATACCTGCCAGTGTTTCGGTTGTCATGGTGGAACTTTGGCCAGGGAGATGCTGCAAGCCCCATTGAACTGCTTTCTATCGCGTAAAGACAGCCGTCCAAAGATCCGACGTAAATAGTGCCGTCTGGGCCTATTGCTGAGGATGAGTATAAATCACCCCCCGTCTTATATCGCCACCTGAGCGCGCCTTGAGGGGTTAGGGCGTAAAGATAGTGGTCATACGACCCGACGTAAATAGTGCCGTCAGACCCTATCGTTGGGGAAGATTTCACATGATCCCCTGTCTGGTATCGCCATTTGAGCGCGCCCTGAGGGGTAAGCGCGTAAAGACAGCTGTCATACGACCCGAAGTACACACTGCCGTCTGAGCCTATCGTTGGGGAGTATACATAATCCCCAGTCTGGTAGCGCCACTTGAGCGAGCCTTCAGGGGTCAAGGCGTAAAGATAGCTCTTCCCTGAATAGTAGTCACTCGACCCGAAGTACAGTGTGCCGTCTGAACCTATCGCTGGGGAAGAGGACACCCAATCCCCAGTTTGGTATCTCCACTTGAGGTTGCCTTGAGGGGTCAAGGCGTAAAGACAACTGTCATCTGACCCGAAATACACTGTACCGTCAGTGCCTATCGCCGGGGAAGAGAATACATAATTGCCTGTCTGGTAGCGCCACTTGAGCGAGCCTTCAGGGGTCAACGCGTAAAGATAGTAATCATCTGACCCGAAGTACACGACGCCGCCAGGGCCTATAGCCGGAGAAGAGTTCACCAAAAATCCAGTCGGGTAGCGCCACTTGAGTGAGCCTTCAGGGGTCAAGGCGTAAAGATAGCTCTTCCCTGAATAGTAGTCACTCGACCCGAAGTACAGTGTACCGTCAGGACTTATCGCTGGGGAAGAGTACACCCACACCCAATACCAAGTCTCGTAACGCCACTTAAGGTCGCCGGGTGCGGCGTAAGCGATTGAGGCAACCGCTATGACTGCAAACACAACGATCAGGTGAGACTTATTCATCCTTCCTTCTTGTTTCCTCATTGCTGGCTTTTTAGATTAGAGATAGTAGCCCCGAACCTCCTTTTGTCAAGCCCCCCGGCCCAGCAAGTGGCAGGTAATCCCTCACCCCTAACCCCTCTCCCAGAGGGAGAGGGAAATGCTACCTACTCCGTCATTGCGAGCAAGGCGCAGCCTTGCGCGGCGATCTCATATGGGGCACTGCACGAGGACACGCGTCTAAGTGATGATCACCCACCAATCCGAATTGAAGGTGATCCCAAGTCGTCTCAAACCAACGCGCGTCTTGTATATGAGATTGCTTCGCTCCTTGCGGTCGCTCGCAATGACATTAATGTAGCACAGGCTCTCCAGCCTGTGAATAATATCCCCCTCCCCCTTAATCCCCCTACCCTATGGGATACAGTAAAATTAGTATCCCAAGGGGCACACTGTCCACCAGGGAGCTGTCAGCTGTGAGCCGTAAGCTGTGAGCCGTCAGCCGTGAGCTGTCAGCCGTGAGCCGTAAGCCGTCAGCAGTGAGCTGTCAGCCGTGAGCTGTAGATGGCGGGTTGACGGAAGGTGAATTTCCGCTAAAATCCTGTAATGGAACGTTCTTATTGCGGCGAGCTTACGCTTGAGCACGTGGACGAGCCGGTGCGTCTGTGCGGCTGGGTGCACCGTATCCGCGACCTGGGCGGCATGGTGTTTATTCACATGCGCGATCGCTCTGGCCTTATCCAGGTGGTCTGCGACCCGAAGAAGATCAAGGAGGCAAGAGACCTGCACGCCGAGGACGTTGTCGAGATACGCGGAACCGTGACGGCCCGCCCCCCAGGTCAGGCAGACGAACGCCTCACCTCAGGTGCGGTGGAGGTCGGAGCCGATCAGTTGACCGTTCTCAATCGCGCCAAGGATCTGCCATTCAGCGTGGAGCGCGAGGAGCTTCTGCCTTCAGAGGAGATGCGGCTGCGCTACCGGTATCTGGACCTGCGGCGTCCATCCATGTCACAGATAATGGGTCTTCGCCACCGGCTGATGCAATTGGGCCGCAACTATCTTGCAGAGCACGGCTACTGGGAGGTAGAGACACCGATACTTGCCAAGTCAACGCCAGAGGGGGCGCGTGACTTCCTGGTGCCCTCCCGCAACCTCAAAGGCAAATTCTACGCCCTGCCGCAGTCGCCCCAGCTCTACAAGCAGATACTCATGGTTTCCGGCATTGACCGGTACTTCCAGTGGGCGAGGTGCTTGAGGGATGAGGACTTACGCGCCGACCGTCAGCCCGAGCACACCCAGGTTGATATCGAGGCCTCGTTCGTGACCGAGGAAGACATACAAAAACTGGTGGAGGGGCTGTTCCATCTATGGGTTAAGGAGATCAAGCATCAGTTCCTTGAGATCCCTTTCCCGCGCATGACGTATAAAGAGGTTATGGAACGCTTCGGCACGGACAAGCCGGATTTGCGAAATCCGCTGGAGGTTACGACGATCACCGAGCGTTTCAAGGGATCTGAGTTTCGCATATTCGCCGAGATCGTGGATAAGGGCGGGATCGTGCGGGCGCTGCGACTTGAGGGCGGTGCTGGCTGGTCACGTAAGGAGATCGATTCGCTGGATGAAGAGGTCAAGCCGTTCGGCTTCCCAGGCGTTGTATGGGCGAGGAAACAGGATGGCAAACTTTCCGGTCCCCTTTCAAAGTTTATGAATATACATGAGTTCAAAGAAGGGGAGCTTGAGCTTGCCCTTGCCGGCACAGACCCCAGGCTGGTGAACCAGGCGATGAGCCGTTTGAGGGATGTCTGCGGTCGCAGGATGGGTTTGGTGAATGAGGACAAGATGTTTGCGTTGTGGATCACCGACTTCCCGTTGTTCGAGCGCGACGAGGAGACTGGCGAGATCGTACCATCGCACCACATATTCACCTCGCCGCAGGCGCAGGATTTAAGGTATCTGGAGCAAGAACCCTTAAAGGTTCGCGGCAGGCTTTTTGACGTGGTACTCAACGGGATAGAGCTCGGCTCAGGCTCGATCCGCTGCCATAACCGCCAGCTTCAGGAGAGGTTATTGCGCATCGCCGGGATTGATCCTGCTCAGTTTGAGTTTTTTCTCGAGGCTCTTGATGCTGGTGCTCCTCCGCACGGCGGGATCGGCATGGGATTCGACCGCATCGTGGCAATCTTTGCCGGTCTGGATAGCATCCGCGACACGATAGCCTTTCCCAAGACGACCTCAGGCCAGGGGCTGATGGAGGGCCAGCCGGCCAAGGTTGCCAAAGACCAGCTCGAAGAGCTGGGGATAAGAATAGTGCCTAAGAGGAGGAAGAAGAATGATTAAGCACGATCATACCTTTGTTATTATACCTGAGGGTACTAAGGCGCCGCGCCGTATCCATGTGTCCAAGAAAGTTATGAACGTAATTCTCTACACCGTGCTGGCCTTGCTATCCGCGGGCTTTGTGAGGCTGGTTTTCTACGCTAACGAACTTATCCAGCTGCGCCGCGTCGCCGGCCCGATCCAGCAGGAGAATCGTGAATTGCACGCACACACCCGCGCGCTTATAACCGAACGCGACGCCATCGGATACTCCAAGGACAGCCTTCTCAACGAGATAGAAACCGAACGGGTAGCGCACGCCAGACGTCTGTCCGAGGTAACCGATGAGCTTGAGCGTCTGGAGAACTTCGTCACCGATCTCAAGATCCTCGCGGGCTACAAGCTTTCCAAGCAAGACGCCCAGAAGCTGCGCTCCACCGAGGTAGAGCAGGGAACTGAAGGCGGTCAAGGCGGCGTAGAGATTGATCCCGAATCCTACTTTGAGGGACTTTTAAGTATTCCTCAGGATACTCTCAAGGCCACGATCGACGTTGAAGCGCTGAGCTTGGCCCAACAGTTACGCAACAAGCGCAACAATCTCAAGGACTTACGTGACTTCCTGGAGAAAAAGGCTACCATTCTTGAGGGACATCCCGTAGGGTGGCCTGCCACTGGGGAGGTCACCTCCCATTTCGGGCCGCGAAAGGGTGGTTTCCATTCAGGGATTGACATCGGCAATGTGATCGGTACACCGGTATTCGCCACCGGCGACGGAGTGGTTACGTTCAAGGGCTACGTAGGGGCCTGCGGGAAGATGATTGTGATAGATCACGGCACCCAGTTCAGCACCGCCTATGCCCATCTTTCACGATATGGGGTTGAAACCGGAGACCGGATTGAACGCGGGGATGTGATCGGCTATGTGGGCAGTACCGGTCGCACCACCGGTCCACACCTGCACTATGAAGTCCGTGTAAACGGTGTGCCGGTCAATCCCAGGCCTTACATAGAAAAGGAAGAAGACTGATTCTTGTCCAGGGGCCAAAGAAATTGATACTGGTTTCTGCCTGCCTTGTGGGGGTGCGTTGCCGCTACGACGCACGAAGATGTGAGATCCCGGAAGAAGTAAGGAATGCCCTGAAGGAAGGCTTGTGTCTTGTTCCTGTATGTCCTGAGCAGCTTGGTGGACTTCCTACCCCGCGGCCAAAGAACGATTTGACATGGAGGAGGGCTAAGCCGACTGTGATCAATGAAGAGGGCAGGGACGTTACGCCGGAGTTCTTAAGCGGTGCCGAAGAGACCTTAAAGATCGCAAGGCTCGTCGGTGCCAAACATGCTATCTTCAAATCGCGTTCCCCCTCATGCGGAGAGGATGGAATTACCACTCGATTTTTGAGGAAGGAGGGGATAGAGGTTGAAGTAATCGACGCGCCGGAAGAGGAGTGAGGAAAAACCTAGGAGATTCTCATAGATCAAAGGCAGTTCTCAGGCGTTTAGCCGGGTCGTCAAATTTAACTTCCTTTGGGTCAAAACGTTCAGGATCAAACTCACCACCGAGCCATTCGAGCATCTCTTCGTATCGCCGAAGTATTGGGTTATTTTTCCCCCCCATCCGGGAAGAATCAGGCGACCAAATTCTTCATCAGGGATTCCGATTCTAACCTTTGTGCCTGTGGAGTGAACGGGGACCTCAAACTCGTGCAGATGATAATCCAGCCACCCCATACGCTTAACCCTCTGAAAGCCGGTTCTACCTTGCGTGTTGCAGAACCCTGATCTCGGTCTCGGCAGGCAGGGTATCTGCGGTAATCTCGGTGAAGGTGGAATCCATCCGCACCACGTTCGACTTGCCGGCAAGGAACCCCTCCACCCCGGCGATTGGGAATCCAAGCACCTTGGTCTTGTAGTGCATGGGTATTACTATCCTGGGATTGATGCGCTCTGCGATCCTGGTCGCCTGAGCCGCATCGATGGTAAAGTGGCCGCCTACCGGGATAAGCAAGATATCTACCTGGCCGAGGCTCTCAATCTCCTCATCACTCAACGAATGACCTAAGTCACCAAGATGACAAACACGCAGCCCATCGGCCTCTATCACGAAGATGGTGTTTCGTCCGCGCTCTGCACCGTGGCTTTCGTCATGGAAGGTCTCGATACCCCGGATGTTGAATCCTGCGGCCTCGGTTGAGTCGGACTCGCGCACCACCGTGCCGGGCGCGTGAATCAACCCGGCCACACCGTCGTGATCCGGGTGGTCGTGGCTCACCGTCACAACATCCGCCGCGACATCAATCTCTTCATAGCCCACGGCCCCGTCGTAGGAACCGGAGTCGTAAGGATCGGTAACCAGCTTGCGACCGTTCGCGGTCTGTAAAAGAAACGATGAGTGACCCAACCATTCGATTTTCATTTCACCTCCTTAGTTATTCCGCGGGGACGACTACTACGCGCTTCTTTCGCTTTGTGACGTGCTCAAAGCGAATCACGCCGTCGGCAAGCGCGAAGAGTGTATCGTCTTTGGCGCGCCCAACGTTGCGCCCTGGCATGATCTTTGTGCCGCGCTGACGGATGATGATCTGGCCGGTCTTCACCTGCTGGGACGCGTGAATCTTAACGCCTAGTCTTCTGCCTGCGCTGTCGCGGTTGTTTTTTGCAACGCCGCCGCCTTTCTTATGTGCCATAAAATCCTCCTTAAGAGAATCCGTTTCCAAACTGAGTATTGATTGTAGGCGAGATTCGCGGCGTGTCAAACCTGCGTATACAAGTCTCCCTTCCTTGATGGAAGTGGTTAGGGGAAGGTAATTCCGGGATCCCCGCACGGCTATGAAGTGTGTAGGATGGGCTCTCCAGCTCGTTAATAATATTGGCACAGGCTACTGAGCCTGTGCTACATGTCCTTAGGAGGGCGAATCTTGTGTAGTCCGGGTCTTAACGCGTCGCAAAGTGTCGCTTCGCTTCTTCAATGATCACGCGGCCCGAGGAAGTGCCGATGCGGGAAGCCCCGGCCTGGATCATCCCCAGGGTCTTGTCCAACGTTCTTATCCCGCCTGATGCCTTGACCCCGATCGAGCCGTCCACCGCCTCGTATAAGAGCTTCACGTCGGAGGTCGTCGCGCCCGGAGCTACAATACCGGTTGAGGTCTTTACGAAGTCCGCACCCGCGTCAGCCACGATGCGCGCGGCCAGCCGCTTCTCATCGTCTGAGAGCCAGCCGGTCTCGATTATTACCTTGAAGATTTTGTCCTTGGTAGCCCTGCGGCAGCGCTCTATCTCCTTGGCAACCGCGATGCCCTCGCCCGACTTCAAGAGCCCGATGTTGGCAACCATGTCGAACTCATCGGCACCCAAATCAAGCCCCTGATCTATCTCAAGCAGCTTTGTCTCGGTGAGATGCGCCCCGTGCGGATAACCAACGGCTATGCCCAATTTGATCGGTGAACCTTGGATGATCTGGTGCGCGTCACCGATCCACGCCGGATGCAGGAACACCGCGGCAAAGTTGTAGAGGATCGTCTCCTCAAGGAAGCTTTCAACGTCCGAGCGCGTCGCCTGTGGCCGCAGCATGGACGCATCTATCATCCGCGCCATCTGTTCGGCAGAGGTCGGGAGTTCAGGCTTGCTCATCTGAATCTTATCCTCGTTCCTTCCTTGGTATCCTCCATGATCAAGCCCGCTTCCTGGATCATCTCGCGCAGCTTATCAGCCCACTCAAAAGCTTTTGCCGCTCGAAGCTCGCTACGGAAGCGTACCAGCAGATCAAGAAGGGTCTTGACATCCTGCACGCCCTCCTCACGCCTGGGTTTGAACCCAAGTATCTGCAAAGCCAGGTTTAGCTTTACGGTAGCCTCTGCCAGCTTGTCCTTGTCACCCGAAGCGAGCGCCTCGTTGCCCTGATGCACCAGGTCAAAGACCAGACCCATCGCCTTGGGTGTGTTGAAGTCGTCGGACAAAACTGCATCCAGTTTGGGATACTCGGTGGCAAGCGCAGGTTCACCCAAAACCTGCTGTGCGGCTGCAAGGAAGGTAGTGATGCGCTCCCATGCTGAGCGGGCTTCGTCCATGCCCTCGATGGTGTACTCGGTCTGCGCACGGTAGTGCACTCGCAGGGTGAACATACGCAGCACGTTGGGGTCGTAGGCCTCAATGACGTCGCTTGCCACGACAAGATGGCCGGTGGACTTGCTCATCTTCTCACCGCGCAGGTTGAGCATCTCGACGTGCATCCACGCCTTTGCAAACCCATTGCCGGTGGCCGCCTCGTACTGGGCGATCTCATTCTCGTGATGAGGGAATACTAGGTCCTCGCCGCCCGCGTGAAGGTCGAACTCCGACCCCAGATAGTGTGCCGACATTGCCGAGCACTCGATGTGCCAGCCAGGTCGTCCCTTGCCCCAGGGCGAGTACCAGTAAGGCTCGCCCTGCTTGGCCGCTTTCCACAGGGCGAAGTCCAATGGATCACGCTTGTTTTCACTAGGCTCGATCCGAGCACCGGACTCAAGCTCGTCTATGTTCTTGCCTGAAAGCTTGCCGTACTTGGAATAGGAGCGCACATCGAAGTAAACGTCACCCTTCGACTCATAGGCATGACCTTTTTCTATGATCTTGGACACCAGATCAATAATCTCTTCTATGTGCTGGGTTGCGCGCGGCATAACAGTCGGTCTTTCTATGTTCAAAGCATCGGTTACTCGAAGAAGCTCGTCGGTGTTGCGCTCGGCAAGCATGCGCCAGTCAATGCCCTCTGCGGCTGATTTCTCTATAACCTTGTCGTCTATGTCGGTTATGTTCTGGACAAGTTTGATCTCATAGCCCTTGAAGCGAAGGAAACGCCGCAGTGCGTCCATCACGATATAGCCGCGCAGATGCCCCACGTGAGGGCGTGACTGAACGGTCATCCCGCAGTGGTAGATGCGGACCGTATTATCCTGCGGCTCTAAAGGCTTCTTTTGCCGCGACAGCGTATCGTAAAGCTCTACCTGCATGGGTTATTTTAAAGCAAAGAGTCCGGTTGTCAATGAACGGCAAGGATCAAGTTGTGAAAGCGGGAGGCAGGATTATTCCCTATTGCCTTCCCGCTCCTTTACATAGTGGAGGAACTCGCCGACGATATCTTCGGAAGATGCGGGCTTGCGGCGTGCTATCTCGTCAGAAACCTTAGCCCACTCAAGAAGCAGGGGCGTGATCTCAAGGTGCTCCTTGCCTTCAACCTCCGCAAGCGGGGTGAAGCAAAATCGCCCATCCGGCCAGGTAAGTGCCGTATAGACCGCAAGCTTGCCCTTCTTGGTGCCGCACTCTGCGAAGACTATCTCGCCCTCGGAGACAAAGATCCGGGTCTCTTTATCGCCCTGGTTAACTCGCAGTTCACCTTGCTTCTGGCCCAACTCGAGTATCTGAAGGACATCTAAGAGGTTCCGTCCCGCCAGGCTTCCTTCGATTATCCCATTGCATCCCTTGCTCTCTTCAACCTTATCAAGCCAACGCAGACGGGCGTCGAGGCGGGCAAGAAGCTTGTCAACGTCTAAGGGCTTGGTTATGTAGTCGTCTGCACCCACCGAGAGTCCTTCTATCTCGTCCTCGCGAGCGTCCTTGGCGGTAAGGAAGATGAATCGAAGCGACCCGAAGCGGCCGTCCGCCCGGATGCGCCGGCAGAGTTCAAACCCATCCATATGTGGAAGCGCAACGTCTGCTATAACAAGGTGAGGGTTGAATTGGGGGATTACCTCCAATGCCCTGCGACCATTGTCAGCGACCTGAACATCATAACCCTGCTCAGAAAGCACCCTTGTAAGGATGGAACAGAGTTTTGGTTCGTGATCAACTACGAGAACCCTTTTTTTCATGCGTTTTCTCCTGCTGGGACAGGGATCATCCTTATAGGTCGTTGAGTCAGCATGAGAATCCTGATTGCATTGTCGTAGCGCTCTTTTGCTCGAACTGACTTTCAGACCCAAGGCTTTGGAGAGGCATGGCTAGAAGGTGCGGCTTATCTGGAAGTGGGGGCGGAAAGCCTGGGAGAACGTAGTACCTTTGGGGTAGTCAAGGCCTAATCCAGCGTCGAATCCCAGAACACCCATAAACGGGATCTCGAACCTTATACCCGCGCCCACGCCTTTCTTAAGCTCCGAAAGGTTTACCTGGTCTATCCTTTCCCATGCATTACCTGCGTCGAAGAAGGCTATCAATGCAAGCTGGGGAATCACCTTCACCTTAAGCTCGGTATTGAAGACGGTCATCGCACGCCCGCCAAGCAGCGCTCCCCCAGACACTGTGCCGAGCGAAAGGTCATCGTAACCGCGCACAAAACCGTCGTAGGATGTTCCTCCGGGCCGGAATCGCTCGTAGAGGGGGACCGTGTCCGCAGCGGTGTAGCCGGTTACGTAGCCCAGACGCATCTTCTGCGTTAAGACGATCCTGCGCTCCCAGGCCACGGGGAAGTGAATATGAACGTCAAGTATCTCCTTGATGAAGTTAATATCCCCGCCCAGGGGCCTGCCTGCGAACTCAATTGACTCGCTGAAGTATGAACCTGATGAGGGATTGATGAAGTAGTCTCGCGAGTCGCGCACAAGGCCGAAGGTTGCAGAGATTGTGGTCTTTGGATAGGAAGCCGGATCGAATCCAAGGATCGGATCGGAGGGGAATGGGTGATTTCTAACGGAGTCAATGAACACCCGCTCAACCCGTAATGTTACCCCGCCTCGCGTATAGTCAAGTGGCAGGGGGGTTGAGGTTTGAACAGAGCCGCCCAGGGAGCGTTTATTGTATGCGGTAGCCTGGGCATCACGGAGGTCATACTGTCGTGTAGTATAGTAAAGGTCCCCGCCCAGCAGGATAGGCGTATCAAAGAGCCAGGGATCGGTAAGGCCGATCGAAGCCTGGGTAGCACGAGGGCCCTTCTCAAGACGCAGACGGCCGTTCTCGGCCCCGCCGAACACATTCGGGTGAGCGAGCTCCACGTAACCCATGATGCCTTCCGAGGCGTTGAAGGTCACTCCCGCTCCGATCTGTCCGGACTGTTTTTCCTCGACTACGAACACAAGATCGATATCTCCTTGCTCCTCTTCCAAAGGTTCTGGATAAAACCGAACGTCGCTGAACAGAGCCAGGTTAAAGATATTACGCTGACTGCGCTCCACCTTTGAGTACTTGAAGATCGCACCTGGTAGAAGCATGACCTGGCGGCGGATTACGTTCTCTCGAACGCTGCGGTTGCCCTTTATCACCACGCGCCTGACCCGTGCCGGTTCCCCCTCACGAATACGATACAAAACATCAACCGTATCCTCACGGAGGCTTTCGATTGGATCCACCACCGCGTAGATGTAGCCTTCCTCCCAGTAAGCACGGCGGATTCTCTCAAGCGAAACCTGGGCCCGCGCAAGGCTGTAGGGTTTGGCCTCCTCCAGGACCACCGCCTTTGTAAGGGTTGACTCTGCAATGCCCTCACGTCCATCAAAAGAGTAGTTACCGGTGTAGTAACGACGCCCCTCATCGATGTGCATAACGATATCGAGCTTACCGAGCGAGTCTATAGGCAGATCGGTCTCTGTAACCTCGGCGTCTATCCATCCCCTGTCGTGGTAGTACGCCTCGATACGCTCAATGTCCTCCTTGAACTTCTTCTCATCAAAGCGGCCTGACCGAATGATGAACCATCTCGAGCGGTTCTTCATC
Organism: Candidatus Stahliibacteriota bacterium; assembly: GCA_004375895.1. Lineage (GTDB taxonomy): Bacteria > Hydrothermota > Tepidihabitantia > B3-TA06 > B3-TA06 > B3-TA06. Next base: position 5,046 of record SOJW01000057.1, on the reverse strand, counting down.
TTTCGCTTGAGCTTCTTCTCGGAAACATTCTCGTTGTCTACGAAGGAGATGCTTGCAATGCGCACACCCCGGCCCTCCTCGATCTCGATTCGCGCGACCGCATAACCAGGCCTCTCGCCTTCAATCAGCTTCGTTGAGACCTTGGCCAGAAGATAGTTCTTCTTCTTGTACTGCTCGCGTATCTTGCGTTCCCAATCAAAGAGCTGACGTGCTGTGAGTACCGTGCCGGAATCGGCTTCGAGTTCCTTAAGGAGGGTTTTGGTTTTTAACCTTCGGTTGCCTACGATATCTATCTTTTCGAGTCTGGGCGGCTGTTCTACCTGTATCGTGACCTGAACCTTTTCCTCGAGGAGGCTGGTATCTACGGCTACGTAATCGAAGTAGCCTGTAGAATAGAGTTTGCGGATCGCATTGGTAGCGGCCTCGTCACTGTAAGGCATACCAGGGTTAAGCTCCGCAAGCGAGATGATCAAATTTGCATCCACCCCTGAGGGCAAAACCCGGACCTCACCTATGGGTAAGGCAACAAGACCCAGGATCAGTAAAAGGTTCATCCGGCGGTCTCGAAGATGAGCTTGGAGCCGGAGCGGTGTATCTTGATCTGGCGACCACCCTCCAGCGTCTTGCGCAGTATCTCCTCTGAGAGCGGATCCTCAAGCAAGCGGCGCAAAGCACGTTTCAATGGCCTTGCCCCATACTGGGGATCAAAGCCTTGTTCTACCAGAAGCTCGCGGCTTTCAGCGTCGAGCTCAAGGGTAAGCTCCTTATCCTTGAGGCGTTCCTCCAGTTCCACCGTAAGGATATCGACGATCTTAAACATTGCATCACGATCAAGCGGCCTGAAGACCACGGTCTCATCTATTCGGTTGAGAAACTCCGGTCTGAAGACTCGCTTGATCTCATCAAGAAGCCGATCGCGCATCCGCTCGTACGCGTCCGCGTCCTCTGCGTCCTCGCGTGAGAATCCGAGCTGACCGGAATGAGTGATATCCGAGGTCCCTATGTTCGAGGTCATGATGATGACCGTGTTCTTGAAGTCCACCTTGCGGCCTAGGGAGTCTGTGATCTGTCCGTCCTCCATGATCTGCAGAAGGACGTTGAAGACGTCCGGGTGGGCCTTCTCGATCTCATCGAAGAGAACCACAGCGTATGGCCTGCGGCGAACGCGCTCCGTAAGCTGACCGCCCTCATCGTATCCCACATAGCCTGGAGGTGCTCCGATCAGTCGAGATACGTTGAACTTCTCCATGTACTCTGACATATCGACCCTGACCAGGGCATTTTCGTCTCCGAATAGAAAGCGAGCCAGTGTCCTGGCAAGCTCGGTCTTGCCGACCCCGGTTGGTCCGAGGAATATAAAGGAGCCGATCGGGCGGCGAGGGTCCTTTACCCCGGCACGCGAACGCCGGATAGCCCTAGCAACCGCTGCTATGGCGTGATTCTGCCCCACGATCCGCTTGGCAATCTCTGCCTCCATGTGAAGAAGGCGTTTGGACTCCTTCTCTTCCAGCTTAGAAAGGGGTATTGAGGTCCAGCTGGAGACAACGTAGGCAACCTCCTCAGGGGTAACCTGTGGATACTCTCCCTTCGATTCCAGCTCCTCCTGCTTCTCGCGCATGGTCTCCTTAAGGCGCTCTATCTCATCTCGCAGCTGTGCCGCTTCCTCAAAGCGTTGCTCGGTGACCGATCGCTCCTTTCGGCGCGAAAGTTCGGCAATCTTTTCTTCAAGTTCGGCTATCTCAGGTGAAAGCACAGGATTTAAGAGCTTAACCCTTGCGCCTGCCTCATCTATGACGTCGATGGCCTTGTCCGGAAGCTGGCGGTCCGAGATGTAGCGATCTGAGAGATAAACCGCGGCATGCAGTGCGTCGTCGGTGTAGCGAATCCGATGATGTTCCTCGTAACGCTCCTTTAGACCCTTGAGTATCTCCAAGGTATCTGCAGCCGTGGGAGACTCGACCATCACCGGCTGAAATCTGCGCTCAAGTGCGGAGTGTTTCTCTATGTGTTTGCGATACTCCTCAAGGGTGGTCGCTCCTATACATTGCAGTTCGCCGCGAGCCAGTGCAGGCTTAAGTATATTGGAGGCGTCGATCGCCCCCTCTGCCGCACCGGCGCCTACGATGGTGTGAAGCTCGTCTACAAAGAGGATAATGTTCTCACTCGTAACTATCTCCTTGAGTATACCCTTAAGCCGTTCCTCGAATTGACCGCGGTACTTGGTACCCGCAACTATAGAAGCCATGTCAATGGCAAGTATCCTTGCCTTACGCTGCGCCACAGGGACCTCGCCCGCCACGATTTTCTGTGCCAGGCCTTCAACGATAGCGGTTTTGCCTACCCCGGCCTCGCCGATGAGGGCCGGGTTGTTCTTCTTACGCCGGGAGAGGATCTGGATAACACGCTCGATCTCCTTTTCCCGGCCGATTATCGGATCCAGCTTTCCTTCTTTGGCAAGAGCGGTAAGGTCGCGCGCAAAGTGATCGAGTAAAGGTATCTTTGACTTGCGCTTGCGTCCCTTCCCCACAGGTGCTCCAAGGATGCGAGCTATCTCTTCCCTTATCGTATCCAGATCAATGTCCATCCCAGCAAGGACCTGCGAGGCGATACTTGTCTCGGTACGCAAAAGACCCAAAAGAACGTGTTCTGTCCCCACGTAGTTGTGGTTCATGGCACGCGATTCCTCGATCGAGTAGTTGATCACCGCGCGAGCGTCCTCGTCAAATGGGATCTCGTTGAATGGTATGGTTACATGGCCCTCTTCAAGTGAGGCAGCGAGATTCTCACGTACCTCATCGAGATTGACCGATAGGTTGGCAAGAACCTGGGCCGCAGCGCTTTCTTTTTCCTGAATCAGGGCAAGAAGGATGTGTTCCGGCCCTACATGATCGTGTCTTAAGCGGATCGCCTCGCGTCGTGCGTTGTTGAATATCCGACGCACGCGCTGGGTGAACTGTTCATACATACGAACCTCTTATCCCGAAGGACGCAAAACCCACCAAGAAGGTTACCCCTTAGTGATTATAGCGCTAACTTCGAGGTCTGTAAGGCTATCGCGATAGCCTATCTTGCGTCGGTATCCCTTGCGCCGCTTGAATTTGTAAACAATCACCTTCTTCCCGCGGTGATGGCCAAGCACCTTTGCTTTAACCGACGCCTTGGGGGATAACCTCAATTCTTTCTCGTCCCGAAGAAGCTTTACCCGTGAGAACTCCAACTCTTCCCCTGCTTGATTGGGCAGATGATGGACGGTAATTCGATCTCCGGGTTTAACCTTGTAATCGAAACCGGCTATCTCTACGATTGCATACATCAGTTGCCTCCAGCAGTGTCGGGAAGGATAACCCGTCCGGGCACTTCCTGGGGTGCTTCTTGCTTTTGCCCCTCAGCCTGCAGAGCCGGCTGAGGGATAGGTGCTGTCTGTTGCGGCTGACCGCTTGCCGCAGGGGCTTTGCTAACACCCCCTGCAGTCCCGGAGAAAAGCACCAATAACAGGCTTGTCATAAGGTACACCGCTCCAAGAATAGTCGTTATTCGGGTCATGAATGGTGCAACCCCTGAGGAGCCGAAAATCTGCTCAGCTCCTCCTCCTCCGCCTCCTCCTCCTCCAAACACACCAGCCATCCCGCCTTTGCTGCGTTGCTGAACAAGCACTATCACTACGAGCAATAGGCTGAGCAGTATGTGTAGAGCTAAAATCACAACAAATACGGCTTGCATAGCTAGTGATTTCTCCTTTCAATAGCACGAGCTATAAGCTCGGCGAACGATGAGGCGGAAAGTGACGCTCCGCCCACAAGTCCGCCGTCAAACTCCTCACTTGACGCGAGTTCGGCAACATTGGCAGGCTTCAGGCTCCCTCCGTAGAGTATTCGAACACCTTGAGCCTTTGAGCCGAACCTTGCAGCCAATCTCTCTCTTATAAAACGATGTGCCATCTCCATATCGCCAATCTCCGCACGCTTGCCTGTCCCTATCGCCCACACAGGTTCGTAAGCGACCATCGCCGGAGGCTCCTCAATATCTGCACACGCCCGCTCCAGCTGCCTCGTAAGAACCTTCTCGGTTTGCCCCAGTTCCCGCTCCGCTTCGGTCTCACCGACACAAAGTATCGGAACAAGGCCGCTTGCAATCACCCACACGAGCCTTTTGGCAACCATCTCATCCGACTCACCGAATATGTGTCTTCGCTCCGAGTGACCCACTATAACGTATGTACATCCCAGCTCCCGCAGTGCCGAGACCGAGATCTCACCTGTGAATGCCCCGGCTTCTGCCCAGTGGGCGTTCTGCGCACCCCAGGCTATGTTTGAGCCCGCAAGTGCTTCGGCCACCGCCGGGATTGAGGTGGCCGGAGGACAAACCGCTATATCTGCATCCCTTATACCCTCTAAACGTTCGCGCAACTCGCGGGCGAGTTCTCGCGCCTGCGACGGGGTGGTATGCATCTTCCAGTTCCCGACCAAAGCCAGTCTTCTCATCTATGATTATATGTTGGTAAACCGCTGTGTCAACCTATTGCCCCACACGGATGCTTCGCCTCCGTGCGGGGACCCCGACATTAATCCTTGCTTTTTCTTCCAGATAAAGGGTCGCCAGATAATAATATGAGGGGCCGACCTGATACCCAAAGGGGCACGCTGAGGTCGGCCCCTACGTTTTCATACTGCGATCTTTACCCGTCGGGCAAAAGGAGCATTAATGCCTAATATCACACTCCGGCAGCGCCTTTTGCAGCTCCTCTACCCCGGCGTCGGTGATCTGGTTTGGCAGATGCAACACCCTCAGGTTGGTGAGTCCCGCAAGGTGCGCAAGCCCTGCGTCGGTAATCTCGGTATACCTCAGATCCAACTCCCTCAGGTTGGTGAGACCTGTAAGGTGGCGAAGCCCGGCGTCCGTGATCTGGGTTTTCCACAGCGATAACTCTCTCAGGTTCTTGAGAGCCTCAAGGTGGCAAAGCCCGGCGTCGGTGATATCTGTGAAGCCCAGACACCACAACCTCAGCTTGTTAAGGACCTGAATATCTACAAGCCCTCCGGCGCTGAT
>SOJW01000010.1 GCA_004375895.1 Candidatus Stahliibacteriota bacterium | reverse complement strand
TCGCGGGAATATCTGGTCTGTGTAGAGGAGGTGGTCGAAGAAGGGGCTTAAGCCTTCTCTGTCCATTATGCGGCGGATTATGTGCCCGTGGGATGTATTCGAAAGTAATGCAAGTGTGCAGCCGCGGCGCTTGAGTTCGGCAAGCACCTTGATGGCCTGCGGTTCTGCAACAATTGTTACTTTAAGCAGCGCCTCATCGAATGAGCGCAGAAGCTCCGAAAGGCCGCCTGCAATCTGCTTGCGAATACCTAACCGCGTGAGAAAACGGGATACGACCTCACGGGAGGAGATCTCCATCTCGGTTTTTAGCCTCTCCGCCTCGCACTCCGCTCCTACATCCTGCAATGTGCATCCTATCTGGGATTTCGAGATCTCAACACCGCGCTCCGCAAGTATTTGCTTAAACTCCTTCACCCTTATCTGGTCCTGACGCTTCCACTCTTCCTCGGTCTCATAACGGCCTATTGTGTACCAGAAGTCGAAGGAGATGGCCTTGATGCCTTGAAGTATCTCGTTCTCCATCAATTGAAGAATACCTGTAGGGGAACTTTTGTCAATCAGAGCTGTGATGCTTGCGGAGTTAGTCCTCGCAATAGGAATCAACAAAAAGGGGATCTGAAGGTTCCAAAGGCCATAGGCAGGTGTGTTACGGGTGTGTTACGGGTGTGTTACGGGCAGGTTGACAATCTGTATGAGGTGGGGAGAATAGTTGGTGGACGACCAGGTTTTCAAGATTCCTTTTCGCGTGTTCCGCTGGAATCCGCGTTGGGGCGATCTTGCGCCACTTGGTTTATGGATTGCGTTGTCCGGTGTTCTCCAGTTTGCTCGGCTTGCGGGTCCTAGTGCGCCGGTTATCCTTGAATGGCTCAAGCCGCTTGCCGATCTTGGATTCCTGATCGCCCCCCTCCTTTTTGTGCGGCTTATAGAGAAGCGCGGTCTTTCTTTTATTGGGATTACGCGGCGTCACATATGGTGGGCTGTGGCGATCGGTCTGCCGCTCGGACTGCTCGCCGGCTGGTTTGCCGTCTCTCGTTCTTTTGCCTTAGGAGAATTCCCGTTGCTACCTGATCCCCTCCAGGGTACGGCTTATTTTTTAGGCGCACTTTACCATCTGGCTGCAGTGGAGTTCTTCTACCGGGGTTGGCTTGCTTCACGGCTTGAGCGCTCCTACGGTTTTATCGCGGCGGTTTTGGGTTCGGCTCTGCTTTATGCCTTCTCTCCACTTGTTCTTTGGGGAACAGACCTCACGGTTCCTGCTGCGTTTTCTTCCATTGGTTTCTACTGGAGCTCTGTGTTTCCGTTTACCTTCTTCGTCGGGATTCTTCTTGCCGGTGTTGCCAGACTCACGCGCAACCTTTTAGCCCCGATCCTCGTCATGCTTCCGCAGATGATCCTGGGCGATCTTTTACCCGGAGGATTGGCCCATCGTATCGGCCATCCGGAATCCAAGATTTTGGGAACCCTGGCACTTGCAGGTATTGTGGCGGTTATAGCTTGGCTTACCCGAAGAAGACAGGCAAAGAAACAATCTACTACTTAAACGCCCCCCAACTCCTCCAGATAATTTCTTCTCCCTAGAAGGGAAAGTTTATCTCGAGTTCACTGGCTATAGTACGTAACTTCTCCATGGTCGGCTCGTCTACATCGACCTCTGTGGCATTGCGGTCTTCGGCTTCGGCCTCCTTCTCGCCTGCGATCCAGATGCGCTCGGCACCCTCCTGTCTGGGGGTGTTCTTGAGCATGCGGATGAACGAGTCCATCCTTTCCTTGAACTCGTTCGTATCACCGAAAGCGGCAGGATCAAGCGCTGCTAGGAAGTGGCAGACATCGGGCGGTTCGCCCTTGCGCCCGTATACCTCGGTTCCCATGGAGGCAAGGCTTAAGCCGCCTGAGAGTATCTCAACCACCGCTGCCAGATCATATCCCTTGTAGCCGCGACTCTCTTCGCCTGCGCCGCCAAGTGGCGCAAGTCCGCCGCCGGCACGATCCAATAGATTCTTTAAGACCTTACCCGGATCGGTGGTGGAATGACCCGCTTCGTCCGTTGCCCAGGTCTCGGGAATCTCCTTGTCCAACCGGTTGTAGACCTCAAGCTTGCCTCTGGGAACGGTGGATGTGGCCATATCCAGAACAAAGCGCCGCTCCTTGTCCGCGGGCACGGCGATGGCGATGGGGTTTGTGCCCAGCACCGCATCCTTGCCGAATGTCGGAACCACGAGGGGGGCGGAGTTGGTTGCAGAAAATCCTATAAGATCATACTCAAGCGCCATCATCGCGCAGTAGCCGGCTATCCCGTAGTGGTTGGAGTTGCGAACCACAGCCGCAGCAAGCCCCATCTTGCGGGCCTTCTCGATAACCTTTCGCATGGTCTTGACCGATATCGCCTGACCCAGCCCCGCGTTACCGTTCACAAGAAGGGTTGTAGGTGTCTCCTTGATGATCGTGGGCTCGGCCTTGGGGTCCATCGTTTGCTTTCTGATCCCATCTACGTAACGGACAAGTCTAGCCACTCCGTGGGAGGCGATACCGCGCCGGTCGGATGCGATAAGCACGTTCGCCGTTATCTCTGCGTTTTCGTGCGGTACCCCCAGCTTGGTGAATACCTCAATCGTGTATGCTCTTAACGGTTCAATCCTGACTCTGGGCATTACTCCTCCTTGGGGTATGGCGTCCCCGTTTCCAAAACCATCTCGGCCATCTGGCTGATGAACTCGGGCACCAGGCCTTCCTTCTTCATATCGTCACGCAGTCGCTCGATGAGCTTTGCAGAATCTATCCCTGCCGGGCATATCTCCTTGCACCGGCCGCATAAAGCGCAGGAGTAGGCAAGGGGTGCGGCCTTTTGTAGACCTCCCGAGACCAGGGCGGTCCAGGGCACGCCTATCCCGCCCATGTAGCGGTAGCCCCAGTGACCGGATACCAGCGGATATATCGCACACTCGTACATGCACGCACCGCATCGCAGGCAGCGAAGCATGTCCCGGTAGACAGGGTCGGTCGCAGCCTTCATCCTGCCATTGTCGAGAAATATAACGTGCAGCTCCTTGGGGCCGTGCGCACCATACACCACCACCTTCTCGATGTCGCCGGTCTTGGCAGGGCCTGAGATCATTGAGACGTAGGAGGTGGTCAGGTAACCGGCGTAGCGCATGAGTACCTCAAGGCCGAGCATGGCGTCGGAGAGTGTTGGCATGAGCTTCTCCACACCGATCACCGCAACGTGCACCTCTGGCGCGTTGGTGGCGAAGCGGATGTTGCCCTCGTTTTCTACCAGGAACATGGTGCCGGTGTCCGCGGTGATGAAGTTGGCGCCGGAAAAGCCCACATCCGCCTTAAAGTATTTATCCCTCAGAAACTCCCGTGCGAACATGGCCAATTTCTTGGGATCTGCCGGCAGCTCGCGGCCTGCCACCTCAGAGAATATTTTGGCTACCCGCTCCCTGGGCACGTGAACTGCCGGGGCAAGGATGTGCATGGGGCGCTCGCCCAGAAGCTGAACGATGAACTCGCCCAGATCGGTCTCATATACCGTGTTGCCGTAATCGGCCATCACCTTGTTGAACTCCAGCTCCTCACTGGTGATAGACTTGGCCTTCACGATCATCTTGCCGGTGCCGATTATCTCTTTAAGGATCTCGTTTGCCTTATCCGCATCGGAGGCGAAGTAGGTGTGGGCATGGTTCTTTTCTAATGCTTCGCGCGCTTTGGCAACGTAGCCTTCCAGATCGTCAATCACCCTGTCTTTTATCTCCTGGAATCGCTCGCGTTTTTCGACCACCTCGGGGAACGCGGCCAGGGCCTTGTCCCGTGCCTGGCGGAACGAGGCTACCGCACGCTGTAAAGCGGTCTTTAGGAACTTGTCCTTGAGCGCCTTGTAGATGTTTCTTTTGTATACGTTGAAGTCCTTGCTGGTGTCGGGTGTGTTACGGGATGTGTTACGGGTCATGAGGCCTCCATGTTCTCTGCCAGGAACTGAGGCAGGTCGAAAACGTTTAGTTCCTTATCCTCGATCTCCGCCGCACCGTCGGATAGGTTCAACGTGCAGAAGGGACACGAGGTGACGATGGTATCGACCTCTTTTGGCATTATGTCGTCGGTAATCTTGCGTTTAGCCGCGGCCACCGCCAATTTAGGGAGGGATGCACGCAGCAGACCACCTCCCCCGCAGCAGGTGCCAAGCACTCTATTACGGTCCGCCTCGATCACCTGTACGCAGGCCTCCAGCACTCGTCGGGGTTCATCATACAGGCCCGGTCCCCTCCTGCCGATACCGCATGGGTCGTGGTAGAGGATCTGCACATCCTTTCGGTTCTTCAGTTTGATGCGTCCAGATTTCAAAAGCTCGTCCGCGAACTCCACGAAGTGCATTATCTTAAATGGCAGCTTGATTCCGAACTCTTCAGGGTATTCATTCTTAAACATCATGTAACAGTGTGGGCACGAGGTGACCATTTTCGTTATCCCGGTCGAGATGAGTTTATCGGCAACCTTCTTTACGTACTCCGCTGCCTCGTCGTGGTATCCTGCGAGCGTCAATGGAACGCCGCAGCATAGGTCTTTACCTAACGGAACGCATTCGATCTTAGCTTTGGAAAGAAAATTCTCCAATCCCTTAAGCAAGTGCGGGGCCCCGGCCGTGGTGCAGCCAAAGAAGACCCCCAGCTTTTCATGATTGGGCATTCGCTGTCTCCTTGATTATTTTGGGGTGAATATCCCGAGGGGCAGGATCATCTCCTCTGGCGAGATGCCGCCGTGTTGCAGGGTGTGCTTGTACTGGGCCTCGTACTCCTTGGGCTTGGTTGGGTAGATGAAGTAGCAGTCGCGCTTGGCGATCACGAAGTTGGTGGGGCGTGGAAAGCGTGGTAGCTTGTATACCCTTGGGTCAGAAAGCGACACAGCATCCTTGGGGTTCACGGTAAGCGCAGGGCCGTACTTGTAGCGCAGGTTTGCAGAAATCTCTCTACCGCCCTTGATTATGGTTGGATGAGCAACGCGAAGGAAGCCGTGATCGGTTGTAAGCACCACCGTCACCCCGCGTTCAGCCAGGGTCTCAAGCAGAGGGGGGAAGATTGAGTTGGCGAACCATGAGCGGGTCACATCTACAAGTGCATAGTCCGAAGGGGCAAGCTCTTCAAGCAAAGAATCCGGTTTTACCGAGTGGATAAGCACATCAAGGAAGTTAAGTACGAACACACGGAACTTCTCCTTGCGTGAGATGATTGACTCGGCGTCACGGGATGCATCCTGGCCGCGAAATGCTTTCCTATAGATAATAGATGCCGATACACGCTCTCTTTTTAGAAACTCGTTGAGCAGCTCTTTCTCGTAGCGGTTTTGCCCGTGCTGGTTCCACACCCAGTAGTGGGGGAATCGTTCTGCTATCTCCTGCGGGTAAAGCCCTGCAAAGATTGCGTTGCGCGCGTAAGGCGTGGCCGTCGGCAGGATGGAGCAGGTGTACTCGATGTGAGCGTCAAAGAATTCCTTGATGAACGGTAGAATCGCAAGGAACTGATCAAGCCGCATGCAATCAAACAACAGAAACACCACCTCTTTACCTTCGCGCAGGAGGGGGAAGACGTGCTGAGAGAGAACACGGGGTGATAATCCAGGTCCCCCACCCTCCTTGAGCCAGCGCGGGTAGTTTTCTTCGATGTAGAGGCTGAACTCGCGGCGCATCTGGCCGCGCTGCTCGTCACCTAGATCCCTGAGTCCCTCGTCTCCGAAGCGCTTGAAGCGCAGCTCCCACCGGACATCGCGGCGATATGCCTGGACCCAGCCCTCCCAATCGGTGGGGATCTCGGCACGCATGAGCTCCTGGCTGTACTCGCGGCTAAGATTGTCACGAACAAGCCTCTTACGTTCCAGAAGCCTTTTTATGGCCGAGCCGAGCTGGGTCGGAGTTATAGGTTTGATGATGAAATCGTCGGCAAGCTTGGCAAAGGCTGAGTCTACGAGTTCTTCCTCCTCGCTCTTGGTGACTATCGCTACCAGAACGTCCTCGCTCTCGACGCGGATGGCTGAAAGCGTCTCGATCCCGTCCATGCCCGGCATGATCTCGTCTAAAAGCACGAGGTCGTAGTCCCGCTTCTTAACAAGCTCCAGGCCGTCCGGCCCGTTGGTGGCCACATCTACCTCGTAGCCGCGCTCCTTAAGGCTGTATATGTGGGGCTTTAAGAGTTCTATCTCGTCGTCAATCCATAGAATACGCATCCCCAAGCATAGTCGGAAGCAGGTCTGTGTCAACCTTGACAATGTTTCCTTTACGCTTCCCGTAAAAGATCGTAGCAAGACCCCAGAGTAAAGCTAGGTTAGAATACCCTGCCTCGTTAATCTCTTAGAACGGCGACTTTTTTATGCTCGCTGAGAAATGGAAACTTCTCAGCTCAAATCAAGGTCCACGCTTCCCGAATCGTTTCCCCACCTTGCGGAGGTGAAGGTGTAGGAGCCGGTAAGATGGCTTCCCTTAAGCTCACCCTCTATGTGCATTGTAAAGTCGGTTCCGGTAACGTCCAGGTCAAGCACAGCCGGGTTGGAGGTAAGGGTGCCTTGGCCCTCAAACTCGATCACATCGTCGTTTATGACGATCGTTCCTTCGGCCTCGAAGGCTTCGTTTTCCTGTTTGAAATCGAATTGCAGTGATCCGCTGTAGGTTCCATCAAAGCTCGCGTAACTTCCTTTGAAGGTGCCGCTCGTTTTTACGGTGAGGTCCGGGGACAGACATCCGCCCAGCAACATCACCGCGAGAAGGACTGCACTTCTTCTCTTGATAGCACGAATCATTATTATTTCCCCATTTCTTGATTACTCAAATATTATAGGCTTAAGTAGTGATGTGTCAACAGGCTTACACCGGGGTCATTTTGGAGAGGCTTTTGCATTATGGGGCGTCAATTGGGCTGCAAAAGACTTGACTAATCCTGGAATCGGCCTATTATTTCACAACAACCTAAGCAAGGAGGATATGTATGAAGAAAGTCTTAGTCGTATTGGCACTGTGCGTGCCGTTCGCGGCCATGCTGGCGGTAAACCTTCAGGTTGACCCTTCGATGCTGAGAGGCGTGCCTTCAGGTGCTTCTGTCCTCGCAATGCCTGAAGTGGTTGAACTGGCAGAGGACGAAGGCGATTGGGAATCAGGTGGCTGGAGTATGGGAGTGCTCTATAAAGGAGAGCGCCTTGCAGTGAGGCTTTCCCCCGGCAACCATCCCTTCGAGATTAAAGAGGCTGGCTATATACCGTACGCGTTTGGCGCCAATCCTGATAACTGGCAGATAGCAGGCGACCTTGTCTTCTTTGGGGCGAACGCACAAGGAGAACCCACCACCGAGTTGGGCCGAAAGACGTTTTCGCCTAGCACACCATATGAGTTGGAATGGTTTGATGTGAGTGACCTGAATATAACCATTAGCTCGGGTGACTTCTTCTTTGGCTTTGAGGCACTTGAGGATTCACCAAATCCTGGCGGAGGCGTTCCAACCTATCCTGCTACTGCTGCGGATTTTGCCAAGCCCTTGCACCATAGGTCATGGATTTACGCTGACCTTGGGGAGGGGCCAACATGGTATCCGTTAGATAATGTTTACTTCGACCCAGACTGGATGATAGGTGACAGCATCGACCTGATACTGCGTGTGAAAGGTGAGGTTACTGGTGTCGGCGAAGTTGTGCTGGGACCCGACGGAGCAATTGAGATTACTCCTCTGGTGAACGTTATGGCTTCTACAGGCACCGTAGACTATACGCTCCCCACAGCAGGAGACGTGGAGATCAGCCTGTGGGATGCCTTGGGCCGTCCGGTGAAGACCCTCTATACCGGCCACGCTGATGCGGGCGAGCACACCCTTACCTGGGACGCTTCTGCACTTCCACGCGGCGCATACTTCATCAGACTCAAGACCCTCAATACAGTAAGCACAGCCAAGATTGTCCTGATCGACTGAAATTAACCTCTAACCTTTTGCAGCGGGCCTTGCGCCCGCTGTTTTTATTTACGGATACTTGCTATAGGAGGGCTTGACTTACGGGAATCTTTTTGTAATATTCAAAAGACTCAACCTAAGGAGGAGTCATGAAGAAGCTCTGGCTTTTGCTAGGGGTAGTGGTGATTCTGGGTTTGGTGGTGTGTGCGAAACCCAACGGCGCTATCGAGGTTAAATCCACCCCTGAAGGTGCGGCTATCTACCTTGACGATGATGCCACCGGTGAGAAAACCAACACCATACTTGCAGACCTTGAACCGGACGACTACACCGTAAAGCTTACACTTGAAGGATACGACGATTATTCAGAGGATGTTACCGTTGAAGGCGGCGATACGGTAACCGTTGAGGCTGTATTGGTGGCGAACGCTTTCGGTGCCCTTCAGGTAAACTCAACACCTGTACAAGGTGCGGAGATCTGGCTTGATGGTGACAGCACCGGCGTTGCGACTGATGCCTTATTGGATAGCCTGGTTGTCGGCTCGCACACGCTGAAGCTTAAACTGGATCCTTACAAGGACTGGGAAACAACCGTAACGATCATTAAGGATAGTACCGTAACGGTGAATGCGGAACTTGAAGAAAAGACAGGTTCCATCCAGGTGAACTCAACCCCTGAAGGTGCTGAGATCTGGCTTGACGACAGCCTTACAGTCAAGGTTACCGATGCCCTGTTGACCGAGGTTCCGCTTGGGGAGCACACGGTTAAACTTACGTTGAAGGATTACAAAGACTGGGATACAACGGTAACCGTGAACGCGGATGAGACTACGACGATTAATGCAGCCCTCGAGGAGGCCCCACCAGAAGAAGTGGAACTAAAGGAAGATGAAGCCGATGCTTGGGGTTATGGGCTCCTTATGGAAACCGGGGATCGGTTGGCAGTCAAGTTTACCCCTCCCAAATATCCCTTTGAACTCACGGAAGCTTGTTACGTTCCGCTCACCTGGCCAGACTGGCCTGATAGCTGGGCGGCACCGTGCAATCTTGTTTTCTTCGGAGAGGGTACGCAAGGCCCAGGTAGTGAACTTAAACGAGTAGATAACGTCAAGGCCACCCAGCAAGGCAACTGGAACTGGTTCGATGTGAGTAATTTGGACATCAAGGTCGAATCCGGCAGCTTCTACTTCGCGGTTGAGAACAGGCAGGACAGCGTCCCAGGTCTAATGATTGACCAAGGTTCACCTCCACATCATGTCTCTTGGGTATATGACGCTTTCAGTGACGCTTGGACCCCATGGGAGGATATACCAGTTAGTATTCTTCCCGTGAACCTAGGAGACACGATGGACCTGGTGCTTCGCGTTAAGGGAATGGTACCAGGCGGCGGCCAAGTGGTGTTGAAGCCGACGGTTATCCACGAAACTCCTTCTAGCGGTTCCAGGGTGACGCTTCCTGCTGATCGAAAATACGAGATCTTAGACTGGAGGGAACTCAGATAGCGCATTTCTTCTGATCCCCAAACGGTCTCTGAGGTCGGTATTAGTGAAGTTGAAGGTGTGCTGAGACCGGAATAGAGCAAAGGTCAATCAAGAACTTTAGAGCGGGCTGCGGCCCGCTCTTTTTTCAAATGCCAGAGAGACTTGACATTGGGCGCGGCGCGGATATGCTTCTTTTAAGCTGGCTAAGTATAAGGTGGAGGGGTTAACTAGAGGTATACGCAGATAATGCAAGGAATACATCTATGAGCGAAGACAAGGAAAAGGCTGTTGCGCCGGAGAGCGGCGAGGATTACCGGGAATACGTCCGCAAGAGGCTTGCTCTGATTGCTCCGGTGATCCAGAAGGTCTCGCTTGGCGAGTTCAGCGAGAAGATTGATATCCCACAGGGCGCAGAGGATGAGTTCACAGAACTCCTGGTGGGACTCAACCTGATGATCGATGACCTGCGGTTCATGTTTGATGAGAACCGGGAGAAGACCGCTGAGCTGGAACGTCGCTTCACCGAGCTTTCTATCTTCAACGAGATAGGCCGTGCATTGGGTTCTACCCTGCAGTTGAGCGAGCTTTTAGAGGTGATATATAATCAGACCGGCCGTATTATGGATACTGAGAACTTCTACATAGCTCTCTACGACGAGAAGTCTGCCAGTATTGAGTTTCCGCTGTTTATAGATGAGGGAAAACGCGTAGATATACCTCCGAGGAGGTTCGGCAAAGGACTTACCGAATATATTATCTCTACCCTCAAGCCCCTGCTTATAAGAAAGGATGTGACGAGCGTCACCCGTAGGTTGGAGATAGATATGGTGCTGAAGGGTGACGAGCCTGAATGCTGGCTTGGGGTTCCAATGATCTCCCACGAGAAGGTGTTGGGTGTTATATCGGTCCAGAGCGTACGTGAACCAAACATTTATGACGAGGACCATAAGCGTCTTTTGGAGGCGATTGCCAACCAGGCTGCGGGTGCTGTTGCAAATGCTCGTGCATACCAGGAGCTTGAGCGCAGAGTTGCCGAGCTTGCGGCGTTCAACGAGGTAGGACGTGCCCTGGGCTCGACCCTTAAACTGGAAGAACAGCTCAAGATCGTCTACGAGCAGGCCCGCGGGGTTATGCCTGCAGATCACTTCTACGTTGCCCTTTACCATCCGGCGGATGAGGACGCTGGAGCAGGGGCGGAGATCGAGTTCGTGTTTAATATCCAGGACGGCCTCCTGGCACCGCCACGAACCAGGCCTTACAGCAGCGGGCTGACCGAGTACATAATTCGCACCCGTAAGCCTCTCCTGATCCAACGCGATCTTAGCAACCGGATCAAGGAACTGGGGCTTGATGTTGTGGTTAGAGGCACGCCTGCCCGCTCCTGGCTGGGGGTGCCGCTTATCGTGCGTAATGAGGTTATAGGTGTGGTGGCGGCGCAGAGCGTTGAGAGGGAAGAGGCCTACGACGAAGGGCACAAGGAGTTCCTTACCTCCCTTGCAAGTCAGACCTCAGGCGTGATTGATAACGCGCGTGCCTACCGTGAGCTTGAGAATCGCTTAACCGAGCTTTCGGTGCTTAACGAGATCAGCCGGGCTATCAGTTCCACCCTGGATATCGAGGAACTTTACAGGGTCGTCCACGAGCAAATCAAGCGTCTTATGGCCGGGGAGAACTTCTACATAGCCCTCTACGACCCACAGCGTGATGAGGTGGGCTTCCCCTACGCGATTGAGCACGGCCAGCGCATACCTACCGGCGAAGGCGAATGGGCTACACGCAGGGCCGGTCATGGGATGACCGAGTATGTTATCCGGAGCGCAAAACCACAGGTGGTTCGGGGAGACAGTCAGGTGGAGCTTTCAAAGATGGAGATAAACCATATAGGCAAGGCTTCCCGCTCCTGGATTGGCGCCCCGATGATCGCCCGCAACGAGGTGATCGGGGTAATGGCGGTTCAGGCCTTTGACCCTGAAATTCGATACTCCCGTAAGCATCTCCGTCTCCTGCAACTGGTCGCCAACCAGGCTGCACCGGCGGTAGAGAATGCCAAGGCCTATGCCGTGCTCGAGCGCCGGGTCGCCGAGCGTACCGCAGATCTTCAGAAGTCAAACGAGGCGCTTGAGGATTTCGTGTACACCGCGAGTCATGACCTCAAGGCGCCCCTGAGGGCGGTTCTCGGCTTCAGCCAGTTCCTTGTAGAGGACTTCGGTTCGATGCTGCCCGAGGAGGGCAAGATGTATGTGGAGCGCATGTCTCAAAACGCAAAGCGAATGGAGCGTCTGATTGACGATCTCTTAGAGCTCTCACGGGTGGGCCGGATCAAGGAGCCTTACGAAGAGACGGATATAGATGAACTCCTCAATGAGGTCATCAGCACCTTGGCTCCTGGAGAGAATGTCTCCATTTGCGTCGAAGGCCCCATGCCTCATATAATCTGCGAGCGAGTAAGGATAGGTCAGGTTTTTGCAAATCTTATATCTAACGCCGTCGAGTATAACGACAAGGAACACGCAGAGATCACGATAGGGTTCGAGGACCACGTTGATGAGGTGGAGTTCTTCGTGGCGGATAACGGGCCCGGGATAGAGGAGCGTTACTTCGAGAAGATCTTCAAGATATTCCAGAGGCTTTCGAGCGATGGAAGCGGTACAGGTGTCGGGCTGGCGCTGGTGAAAAAGATAATCCAGGACCACAAGGGACGTATATGGGTGGAGTCCGAGGTAGGCCAGGGAACAACATTTCGTTTCGTGCTGCCCAAACGTCCTGAGAAAATGGAGGAGGAGCAATGAACTCAACCAAAGGGATCCCCATTCTTTTGGTGGATGATGATGAAGACGACATCCTCATAACCAAGCGCGCATTCGAGCGCTACGAGCCAAAAAACACCCTGTATGTGGTTCGTGACGGGGACGAGGCGCTTGATTTTATCTACCACCGTGGTGACTATAAGGATAAGTCTATCCCCGCACCCAGGCTTATCTTTCTTGACATCAACATGCCGAAGATGAACGGACTCGAGGTGCTGCGGCGTCTTAAAAACGATCCAGAGAAACGGCGCATCCCGGTGGTGATACTTACCACCTCTCGTCGAGAACAGGACAAGATCGAAGGCTACAACCTGGGTGTCAACTCCTATATCGTTAAACCGGTGGACTTTACGAAGTTCATGGAAGCGGTTAGCACCATCAATCTTTACTGGAGTCTTAACCAGTTACCCGATTAGGAGGTTTTTTGTCCGCCGAGGCCGATAGAGAAAAGCATGCCTCTCTGAATACAAAGAGGTCCAACGCGAGGCGGAAAGAAAACGATGTGGGAAGAAAGCGGCTCTCTACAGGTAAGGCAGCGACCGATAAGGGCAAGAAGAAGACGCGGGGTAGTACCGCCTATAAGCTTGAGGATCTCTTGGAGCTCATCTCCTCGGGCAAGGATTACCCGGCCTCGCACCTGATGGAACTTGTGAGTAATGACGTGGAGATTAGGCGACTCATTGAGGCATTCCGAATACGTGAGGAGAGGCTGCGTTCTGAACCGGAACTTGAAAGTGAGGAGCTGAGGGTCCTGTTTAAGACGAGTACCGAGCTTTCATCTACCCTTGATGAGGAGGAGGTTGGACGTCTTATATCTGAGTGTGCAAAAGATCTGATCCCTTCTGACGGATGCACGTTTTATAGATTCGATAGCTCCTCAGAGAAACTGGTTCCTATAGCCACAACGGTAATGGAGAGCTACGAACAACGAATGGCCTACGAGGTTCCTCTTGGCGAGGGAGTTACCGGCCGTGCTGCGGCAGAACGCAGGCCGATTATCGCCAATAATATCCATAAAGACCCCAAAGCGCCCCGCGTGCCCGGTGGAAAGGATCTACCAACATGCCTTCTGTCGGTTCCCCTGCTTGCAAGAGGAGAGCTCTTGGGGGCTATGACACTCCTACGCAATTCACAAGAGGAGTTTGAAGAACACGATCTTCAGCTTTTCACCCATTTCGCACGTCAGGCTGCCGGGGCATTTGCAAACAGCTACCTGTTCAGGAAGTTGAGAGAGTTCAACGAGACCCTCGAGCGTAAGGTAGGTGAACGTACCGCCGAGCTTGAGCGTGCCAAAGTGGAGTTGGAGGAGGTGCACTCCCGCTACAAGCAAAGGGTCACCGACCGGCTTTCCCGCATTGCGCCGGCGATGGAGCGGGTCTCGGTGGGCGATTTCAGCAAGAACATCCCGCTGCCGGAGGAGGAGGACGAGTTCACGGAACTCCTGGTCGGTTTGAACCTGATGATCGACGATCTGCGGTTCATGTTCGAGGAGAACCGCCGCCGCAGCGAGGAGTTGCGGCAACTCAACGAGAACCTCGAGCAAATCGTTGCGCAACGCACAGCCGAGCTCAAGGAGTCTAACCGCAAGACCGCCGCCTTTGCCCGTGAGCTTGAGGAGATGATCTACGTGACGAGCCACGACCTCAAGACCCCGCTGCGCGCCATCTCCGGTTTCAGTCAGTTCCTTTATGTGGACTACCATGATAAACTGGGCAGGGAGGGGCAGCTTTATCTCACAAGGCTTATAGATGCGACCAAGCGGATGGAGAGGTTGTTGGATGACCTGCTTGCGACCTCGGCGGTTAGCAGGACAGAGGGGGTGTTCGAGCGTGTCCCGGCAGGGGATTTGATTAAAGAGGCGATCAAGTTAGTCAATCTGGACGAGAACGCCGATGTTGTCTACGATCCAGACGCGCTTCCATTGGTGCCTTGCGATCGTTTCAAGATGATCGAGGTCTTCTATAATCTTATCTCCAACGGGCTTAAGTTCAACGACAAACCGCGCAAACAGGTAAGTATCACAGCCAAGACCTCCGTGGGGTTCTGGGAGTTCATGATCGCAGATAACGGGATAGGTATAGAGAAACGCCACTATGAACGGATATTCAAGATATTCCAACGCCTGCATCAGCGGGGCGCGTACGAAGGGACGGGTGTGGGGCTTTCGATGGTAAAACGGGTTATTGAAGAACACAACGGGCGGATATGGGTTGAATCTCATCTCGGAGTGGGTACAATATTCCACTTCACGTTGCCCGTGCGAAGAGAGGAGGACGATAAGGCAGCCAACTCTGAAAGGAGCACGTGATGGTTGAAAAACAGCCTATAGACATACTTCTCGTCGAGGACGACGAGAACGATATACTCATAACCAAAAGGGCATTCACCAAGCATAACCTCTCTAATCACCTGTATGTGGTTCGTGACGGCGAAGAGTCCCTAGACTTTGTATACCACCGGAACCAGTATTCAGATCCCGCCTCGGCCCCTCGACCGGGATTGATCCTTCTGGACATCAACATGCCTAAGATGAACGGAATCGAGGTTCTTAGAAGGTTAAAGAGCGATCCAGAGTATAAAGTGATCCCTATAGTGATGCTTACTACATCCAAAAGGGATCAGGACAAGATCGAAAGCTACAACCTGGGTGTAAACTCCTACATCATTAAGCCGGTAGACTTCAACAAGTTCGTGGATGCCATAGCAACCATCAACCTTTACTGGGAACTTAATGAGCTGCCCTGATGCTCATATGAGCGGTCAAACGCCGACGGTCCGCCTGCTTCTGGTCGAGGACAACGAGTACGACCAGTGGGCGTTTCACCGGATGGTAAAACAGCGCGAACTCGACTATGCTGTTGTTACCGCGGCCAGGGGTGCCGACGGCCTGAAGCACCTTGAAGCGCAGACCTTTGATGTGATCCTTCTGGACTTCCTTTTGATTGATATGGACGGGCTGCAGTTTCTCAAGGAGATTCACGCTAGAGGGGTGGATACCCCTGTTATCTTCCTCACCGGTCAGGGGAGCGAGAAGATCGCGGTTGCCGCCATGAAGCTTGGAGCGTATGATTACCTTACCAAGATGTCAGACATGAGTCATCTCGCCCAGCTCCCTGCCACGATCAGCCAGGCGATCGATCAATACAATCTTCGTATGGAACGTGAGCAGATCGAGCAGATGCGGGCGGACTTCATCGCCATGCTTACCCATGACTTAAAGAATCCGCTCTCAACTATTATCTCCGCAGCCGAGTTCCTAAGCCAGGCAGAGGGTTTCGAGGAGCGTCAGAAGCAAATGGTGACCCTTATTGAGGGTGCCTCCAAGGATATGCTCGGTCTTGTTGAAAACTTCCTTCTTGTCTCCAAGATTGAAGCGGGCAAGCTTGAGCAAACCAGGGAGTCGGTTAACATCAACGACGTGCTTCTACGGGTCTTCAACATGAACAAGCTTCATGCGGACAACAAGGGGGTTCGGCTAGAGTTAGAGCTAAGCCCCCACATACCGTTTATTGAGTGCAACCCGACCCAGATGTTCCGCGTGTTCACCAATCTTGTAGGAAATGCCTTGAAGTTTACCTCTGCAGGAGGTGAGATTCGTATCGTAAGCCAGGTCAATGCTCAGGAGATCAGGGTTCTCGTTAAGGACCAGGGTGCAGGGATCGCGCCGGATCTCCTGCCTTACATCTTCGACAAATACAAACGCAGCACCACGGACGAGCACCCTAAAGGGATCGGTTTGGGGCTTTATATAGTGAAGACGATTGTAGATTCCTTGAACGGCACAATAGATGTGGAAAGCGAGGTCGGCAAAGGTACTGCTTTCACTATCCACCTTCCGTTGGCCGGGCGAGTTTAGTTTAGCTAACCGCGGAACCCACGTTTAAGTTTCGCATATTTGCAATTTAATGCACGGTCTCCCTTGACACCCGTCTAAGATTGCCTATAATAAGGTATCATTGCAAGAGAGGGGACTTGGCTTCGATTTTTCAGGATAGGTCGACTCGATTCCCTCCTGTTATTCAGGTTGTAAACAAAAGAAAGGAGTTTTGTGGAAGAAACGTGCCGTATAGTTCGTTCAGAAAGGGAGTTAAGCGATCTATACTCGAAGTCTCATATCATCGAGTTTCTGCATAAAAACCTTAAGCAATTTCGTGATCCGCCTGATCAAATACAAGGGGCCATAGAGTATGCGTTCTCAAAGGCGGAAGGCAAGGGCGGCTTTGTGGTGCTTCAGGAAATGGATGGATCACTCACGGGAGTTGCAGTAATGAACGCCACTGGTATGCACGGCTATATCCCTGAGAATATTCTTGTCTATCTGGCTACCGACTCATCTGCGGCCCCGCTTGGGGCAGGCGCCAACCTCCTGAAACGGGCTATTAACGAAGCTGAAGGAGACGTTGCTCTTCATGTAGAGTACGACAACTCGGCAAAAACCCTTTACGAGACCCTGGGGTTCACCTCCAAGTACGTCGAGATGCGGTACAAGAAAACATGAGTCGGGTATTAATCGATCCAGCTGTGCTCAAACATAACTTCAAGGCACTGGATAAGCTTTTCACCAAGAGAGATATACACTGGACAGCGGTTACCAAGGTACTTTGCGGACACAAACCAGCCCTCAAGCTGCTGGTGGAACTGGGTCTGCGTTCCTTTGCAGATTCCAGGCTTGCCAACCTGAAGACTATCCGTAAGTTATGCCCTGAGGCAGAGACCATCTATATCCGCCCAGTGCGACCCAAGTCCGCGCCCAACGCAGTTAAATGGGCGGATATAAGCCTTAACACCGAGCTTGCCACCATACGTGCCTTGTCTAAGGCAGCCTTGGAGCAAAACAAGGTTCACGGTATCATTATTATGATCGAGTTGGGGGAGTTAAGGGAAGGGGTGATGCCCGATCGGTTGCTGGAGTTCTATCGCGATGTGTTCGAGTTGAAAGGAATCGAGGTTGTAGGAATCGGTACCAATCTTGCCTGCATGCATGGGGTACTGCCTACCTACGACAAACTCGTGCAGCTCGCACTTTACAAGAGGATCATAGAGCTGCAGTTTAACACCAACCTTCGTTGGTGCTCGGGAGGTTCCTCCATCACTATACCCAATATACTTGCCAAGCAGCTTCCCAAGGAGATCAATCACTTCAGGGTTGGTGAAAGCCTTTTTCTGGGCACCGATCTTATCAACGGTGGATACATCAAGGGACTTAAACCGGATGCGTTCACACTTACAGTCGAGATAGTTGAGCTTAAGAGAAAACCCACAGGCCCAATTGGAGAGATGGCGGAGAATGCGTTCGGTGAGGAGCCGCCGACCGAAGAGGTAGGTGAGTGGGGATACGAAGGTGAAAGGACCCAAAGGGCTGTGCTCAACGTTGGACGATTGGATGCGCCCTTCGAGCATCTTATCCCTTTCGATGATGGGATAAATATCGTGGGCGGCGCCTCTGACCTTCTGGTGGTGGACGTCTCCGAGAGCAAGGAAGACTACAAGCTTGGCGATGAGATTCGCTTCCGTCTGGATTACCCGGCACTTTTGGCACTCATGCACTCCAGATACATGGAAAAGGAGGTCGTAAACCAACCGAAGACGTAGCCTTCTATGTAGATAACCCGCAGAAAATCCATGATTAAAACGGCCTTGTTATCGGAGCATCAAAAGCGCCACCCCGGCAAGGGTGACAATGGTGCCTACTATGGCTATGAGGGTTATGCGCTCCCCATAGATTATTCTTGATGCAGGCAAAAGTATCAGGGGAGAAAGAGAGATAAGGGTTGCTCCCACCCCGACTTCAGTGTTATTTATAGACACGAACGCCAGCAGGGTACCCATTATAAGCCCGATTGTGGTTCCCAATGCAACGAAGAGCATAGCCTTTGCGTTCTTGGTTGACGCAACAACCTTTCTGGCCTTTCCGATTACGATGGTTGCCAGGGCTACTGCAACCGTTGCCACGAGGATAATAGAGGCCAGAATAAGACGCAGTATACTGACCGAAAGGGCGTCTATCCTTTTTGCACCTTCGGCGAAGAAGATGGCGTTGGCCGCCCACAGGATCGCGGTACCGATACCTGCGATCTCACCCAGATATGGCATGGGGTAATCTACACTGTCTTAAAGAACGTCTCCTAGTCCCATTGGGTTATCTCGTGCCTTTGGGGGGCTTCGGACTCGTCGTAGTATACGACCTTGATGATGGAGCGGATCCGATCCAGCCCGTAGAAGAGTTCCATCGGTTCGCCTGCCTCAAGATCCTTCATCGCCTCCCAGAAGCCGTCGAACGACGTAATCTCATGATAGACCCCGCGAACCGCCACCGCACGAAGCGGACCCGCATAGGCATCCCATGATGCGGCTGCGCTTTCCTCCTCCACGTCCGCCACGTAGACCGCGTTTGAATCCATGTCGTACCAGTACTGAAGGAACCTACTCATCGGCTGAACAATCATTCCGGCTACTGAGATATACTCTTTAGGCCGATCCGCAGCACGGTCCGCTGCCAGTAGCTCAAAGTCAACCCTCTCGCCGAAGCGCGAGACGGTCAGGGTGCAGACCTTGTCTGTCAGTTCCTTCATTATCACAGCGTAGTCGGCTTCATCTTCCGGGGTTTTGGCGTTGATCGCGAATATAATATCACCTGGCGTGACACCCGCTTTGTCTGCCACATTGTCAGGGGCAAGGGTGCGGATAAGGATCGCCTTGCGCACGTGCTCCGGCAGATCGGTCTTGAAGCTTTCACTGGCCCGGGTAGGGGTGATTTCTTCCACGTCGAACCCCATCCATCCCACGTGTCCGCCGTAGGGGAGCTCTTCTGTAATGACATCTTCGATGATCTGTTTCAACTGGTTTATGGCAAGGCTCCAGCCTATACCCTCTCCTGTCGTTGCGGCGTTTATGCCGATCACCGAGCCGTTCTTCATGAGTATTAAGGGGCCGCCAGAGTTGCCAGGGTTGATGGGCGCGTCGGTCTGAATGAACTTGCCCGTGCCTGCAGTAGGGGTGTTGGTGGTGGAGCTGACGATTCCCTCGGTGCCTGAGAACTCGATCCCTGATGGATGACCAAAGGTGCCCACCCGATCACCGATCTTTAGCTTATCCGAGTCTCCCAGACGAGCAACGGCGATATCTAAAGGCACACCCGCCTCGTCAAGGCGAAAGCGGATCATCCCGAAGTCGTATACAGGATCGATGTAGATCGGTTCTGCCTGGATGCGCTCGCCGTCCTTGAAGCTTATCTGAGCGTTGCATACACCGTCGCCTATCACGTGCTCGCAGGTAACCGTATATGCGTAGCCTTTGTCCCTGTCAATGTAAACGATGAATCCCGACCCCTGGTAGGAGCCGCGCTGCGAGCTTTCAAGCGCGACCGTTGTGGTAGCGTAAACCCTTACCGAATATTTCTCGGCTTTTGCAAACACCTGTGCGGAATTTGCTGCGGAAACGACCACCACCGCAATCAAAAATATCACTATTACTCTGCCAAGGTGTATTACGGGTTTCATGAATCTCCTTTCACGGAGTTTGATTTCCACACAGGTTCTGGGACTTCTGAAATGGGCCGTGCAGGACTTGAACCTGCGGCCACCGGATTAAAAATCAGGTGCTCTACCTACTGAGCTAACGGCCCGCAGAGTTACTATTTTAGGAGCCTAACCCCCTGATGTCAAGTGAATTAAATGCTCCTTTTGCCCGAAGGGCAAAAGATCGCAAGGAACTTCTGCAAGATCGTAGGGGCGTACCTCAGCGTGCCCCTTGGGATGCCTACTTTACTGCATCCTATAGGGTAGAGGGTAAGGGGGTGAGGGGGTGTCATCGCGAGGATGCCCCAGCATCCGCGGCGATCTCATATGCAGCGCGATCCCATCGGGGTCCCCGCAAAAGCGCGCAGCGATTTTGTGGGGTATTTAACGATTTGGCGGAGATTAAGGGGGGAAGTTAAGGAGATTGGGGTTCGCACATAAGGTGCGAATAAAAGTGTCCATGGTCAATACATCGTTACCAGGTAGGAGGGGGTTGAGGTCTTCGAGTTGGGCGTCGGTGAAGATAAGTTCCTCAGACTTCTCGTCTTCTGCGGTCTCTACGGCATAGTTTAATGCGCCTTCCACCGGCTCCCAGATGAAAAGCACCCCGCCGTCCTTGATCTGATACCCTTCTCTTTATCAGGGGAGATCGGGTTTGGGGCTTCCAGCGGCTTCTCGCAGCCCCCTACAAGCGCGATCCCGATAAGGATCGCTGCTGTCTTTAAGAAATTCTTCACACGTCCTCCTATTCCGCTTTATACACCGTATCCTGCCCGTTGTAGAAGTAGAGGAGGGTATCTCGGACATTTTCCCACTTTTGTAATCCTGAAGTGCTTTCATACCAGTAGGAATAACATTGGGAAATAGCACCAACAGCTTTGAGTCTTTTAGTATTTATACTGGAGCCTTCATGGCCACCGAACCACGAATCTCCAATGACAAGAGTATCGGTTCTGTAACTAACAACGAATGGATCGGTTCTTTCTGAAGGTGTAAGCCCTATCATAACACCACGAATTTCGATTTGGTCATTTGCGATTTTCACTGAATCTGAGAGATCCCAAAAACCTGGCTCAAAGTAATTCATAGTAGGTTCCAGTTTCAATACGAAATAAAAAGCACTGTTTATCTGCAGAATATCCACAACTTCTATCTTGAATGTGTAAGTAGCGTCGTAATCCCACTCACCCAACACTTCATCTTTACCCCACTCGTGTCTTTTAAAGCACCACTCGTATCCCAGACCGAAGGGAAAGTAGGTGGTGTCGAGATCGAGTTGGGGTTCTTCAGGTTTATCAACCACAAAACTGCGCCATTCGCTCCAATTATACGATGTATCGCCATCCTCGGTCCAGAGGCTCGCCACCTGCCAGTCGTAGGTGAAGTTTTCGAGATTGTCAAACTCAGCCTGAGTCATGGTGTAGGTAGTGTCACTGGTGTACTTCCAGATATGGTCGAACTGCCCTATTATGCTGCCAAGACCGAAGGTGTCTTTATCTACTTCTATAACGTAGCCTTCTGCGTACTCCTCCGAGCTCCAGATAAACGTGGGCGGGATCGTATCGAACACCTCGCCCTCTTGGGGAAAGATCAACTTGGGGGCGTCAGGCTCCATGCTACACCTTATTATCAGCACCACACCCAAAAGGATAACGCTAAGGTTTAGATGCTTCATGCATCACCTCCACAAAAATAGTAGTCCTATTCAGGGTTTTGTCAAGGGGCAGGAAACGCCTTAAAAATGCCGCCATTTTGGTTGACAACCCCCCTTCTTGCTCCTATAATCACCGCTAAATGATTGAACTTGGCACACATACCAAGTCCCGCCGCGACATCCTTGACAAGGTGGAGCGGATTTCTGAAGTTGACGTCTTTAGCTGCTACCAGTGCGGGCGCTGCTCAGGCGACTGCCCGTCTATAAACCTCATGGACATCCTACCCAACCAGGCGATCAGGCTTCTGCAGTTGGGCGAGGTGGAGCTGGTGCTTGCATCCAAAACCATCTGGATATGCGCCTCCTGCTTTACCTGCACCTCCCGTTGTCCCAAGGGGATAGACATCGCGCGGGTGCTTGAGGCGCTGCGCCAGGTCTGTCTGAGAAAGAACATAGACGAACTGGACCTTAACAACATACCCGAGGAGGAGCGCGAACGATACCCGACTATCGCCTGGGTGTCGGCCTTGAGGAAGTTATCCGGATAATGAAGAGCTTTGCTTACTATCCCGGCTGCACCATGAAGACAACCGGCAAGGCGTTTGAGCAGTCGGCTTTCGCCATTGCCAAGGTTCTTGACATCCAGATGCGGGAGATCGAGCGCTGGAACTGCTGCGGCACGGTCTTCTCCTTGACCATCGATGATACCATGCACCATATGGCCACGATACGCAACCTGGTAAGGGTCGAGGCCATGGGTGAGAGCGAAGTGCTAACCCTGTGCTCGATGTGCTACAACACCCTCAAGCGCGCCAACGAGTTTATCTCCTCTGACCCGGTAAGGCTTTCCGAGCTCAACGACTTCATGTATAAGGAAGATTTGAAATATTCGGGTCATGTTCAGGTGCGGCACCTTCTTGAGGTCCTGCGCGACGATGTGGGCTGGGACGCTCTCAAAGCGAAGGTCACCAATCCGCTTGAGGGCGTCAAGGTTGCATCTTATTATGGATGCGCGCTGGTTCGGCCTGAGGGTGCGGGGGTGGACTCCCTTGAAGATCCCACAGTCATGGAGGACCTTGTGTCGTCTCTCGGTGCCGAGCCTGTTCAGTGGCAGTCACGACTGGAGTGCTGCGGCTCCTATCACACCATCGGTCATAAGGAGCTTGTCTTCGAGCGCACCGAGCGGATTGTAAGCGAGGCCTTGAAGGCCGGTGCGGATGTCATCATCCTTTCCTGTCCTTTATGCGAGTTCAACGTAGGCTCAAGGCAGCCTGAGGTGGCCGAGCATGTTTACGGTTTCAAGCAGATACCGGTCCTTTACTTCACCCAGCTCATGGGACTGGCGCTTGGCATTGATCCAAAAGAGTTAGGAATGGATGACGAAGCTATCCTCAAACTAATAAGAGAAAAGGTAGAAGTGTGAAGAAGCCCCGGATAGGCGTTTTCGTCTGCCACTGCGGTCTTAACATTGCTGAATCGGTGGACGTGGAGCGTGTGGCCTCCGAGTCCAAAGTGATTCCCGGGGTGGTTTATGCCAAGTCCTACATCTACCTGTGCTCTGAGCCTGGTCAGGATATGGTTGAAGAGACCATCAAGGAAGAACACCTGGACGGCATCGTGGTGGCCAACTGCTCGCCTTCGCTTCACGAGAAGACTTTCCGCAACCTGGCCAAGCGCGCCGGGCTCAATCCCTTCAAGGTTGAGGTCGCCAACATCCGGGAGCAGGTCTCCTGGCCGCACCTTAATAATAAAGAAGAAGCCACCCGCAAGGCAATGGTTGTTGTCCGGGAGACGGTGCGCAAGCTCGCAGGCGACCTGGAGCTCGAGCCGTTTCAGATTCCGGTTACTCATAAGGCGCTGATTGTAGGCGGCGGTGTGGCCGGAATCCAGGCTGCGCTGGATATCGCCGATGCCGGACACGACGTCTACCTGGTCGAACGCACACCTTCCATCGGCGGCAGGATGCTTCAGCTCTCCGAGACCTTCCCTACCCTGGACTGCCCGCAGTGCATCATGACCCCCAAGATGACCGAGGCCGCACAGCATTCAAATATCCACATCATGGCCTGCTCTGAGATTGAGGAGGTCTCAGGCTACATCGGCAACTTCGAGGTGAAGGTCAAACACCGTTCGCCCTTCATCGACTGGGTCAAGTGCAACGGATGCGCGGACTGTGCCGAGGTCTGTCCCGTTAACATGAAATCGGAATGGGACGAAGGACTTGCTTTAAGAAAGGCCGCCTACCGCCCGTTTGAACAGGCCGTGCCCAACAAGTTCACCATAGATAAACAGGGTGAGCCGCCCTGCCGAGCAGCATGCCCGGTGCATCTCAACGCGCACGGCTACGTTGCCGCGATATCCGTAGGTAAGTATGAGCAGGCGCTCTCGCTCATCCGTAACGAAGCCCGCTTCCCGTTTGCCGGTGTGGCCGGACGCATCTGCACCCATCCATGCCAAGAGGCTTGCAAAAGGCAGGAGGTTGATTCCAACTCGGTAACCATCAGGCATATCAAGCGCTGGCTCGCGGACTGGGAGTTGAAGGAGAAGGGTGAGGCTAGTATGGAGATTGAGATTGAGTCTCCGTCTGGACAAAAGGTCGCTATCGTAGGAGCCGGACCCGGCGGACTGCAGGCGGCGGTCGACCTGAGAAAGTCCGGTCATGAGGTTACTATCTACGATGCACAGGACAAGCCAGGAGGTATGTTACTTACCGGCATCCCTGCGTTCCGCCTGCCCAAGAATATTCTGGCAAAAGAGTGCGAACTGGTGTTCAAACTGGGGGTGAAGTTTGTGCCCAATACCAGGATCGGTGAGGATATCTCACTAAAGAAACTCATAGATTCACACGATGCGGTGTTCCTTGCTGTCGGAGCTTACAAGGAGGGTAAGATGGGCATCCCGGGTGAGGATCTGGACGGGGTAGGTGGAGCAATTGATTTTCTCGCAAGCATAAATAAGGGCGAAACACCTGAGATCGGTAAGCGGGTGGCCGTGGTTGGCGGCGGCAACTCGGCCATTGATACCGCCCGCTCTGCACTTCGTCTGGGTGCTGATGTTACCGTTCTCTACCGCCGCACCGAGAAGGAGATGCCTGCCATCGCAGAGGAGGTCAAGGCCGCAAAAGAGGAGGGCATCAGGTTCATGCTTCTGACCAACCCGACAAAGTTCATCGGCTCGGGCGGTAAGCTCAAAGCTGTCGAAGTCATCGGCATGAAGCTGGGCGAACTGGATTCCTCAGGCCGCCGCAGGCCCATACCCATCGAGGGTTCGGAAGAGATCTTGGAGTTTGACAATGTCTTTTTGGCCATCGGAGAGAAGCCGGATTTATCCTTCATCTCCTCCGAAGAGGGCATCGAGCTTACCCCATGGGGAACCATCGCTGTGGATGATGAGACGCTGGTTACCTCGAATCCGAAAGTCTTTTCAGGCGGGGACTGCGTTACCGGCCCGGCCACGTTCATCGACGCGGCGGGCGCGGGCCGTAAGGCGGCACGCTCCATCAATCTGATGCTGGAAGGCAAGGACTTCACCCTCGATCGTGCCAACGAACTCTCACGTAAGAGCGACCTGGTGGGTGATAAAGACCTCGCTTATCCCTCACCCCTTAAGCCCATGCCTGAGCTCGAAGTGGCGGACAGAATCTCCAACTTCAACGAGGTTGAGCTCGGATACTCGGAAGAAGAGATCATTGATCAGGCCAAGCGGTGCATCCACTGCGGCGGGTGCTCCGAATGCCGGCTGTGCGAGGCTGCCTGCGAGCCCGACGCTATCGCCCACGACCTCAAAGACTGGATAGAGGAGATAAGCGTTGGTGCCATCGTGGTCGCCACCGGGTTCGAGCTGATGCCGTTATCGGCAATGCCTGAATACGGCGGGGGTCGGTTCCCCAACGTGATCAACGCACTCCAGTTCGAACGCATCCTGTGTGCTTCCGGCCCCACCGCGGGCGAGGTGCGCCGGCCCTCCGACGGCAAGGTTCCCAAAAAGGTTGCGTTCGTGCACTGCGCCGGCTCGCGCGATCCCGAGCACGGTGTTGCCTACTGCTCGCGCGTGTGCTGCATGTATCTCATAAAGCAGGCGATGCTCTACAAGCACGCGGTTGAAGACGGCGAGGCGTATCTTTTTTACATCGACATCCGCTCCAACGGCAAGCGCTACGAGGAGTTCTACGCACGCACAATGGAGGAAGATCACGCAACGTTTATCCGGGGTAAAGTCTCACGTTTGTACGAGCATGACGGGGTGGTGACCGTGTTCGCCGAGGACACACTCAGCAGTCAGCCGGTGAAGATGGATGCCGACCTGGTGGTGGTGGCTCCGGCCATGCTGCCCTCCAAAGGTGCTACAGAGCTTGCATCCAAATTGCGTCTGGCCACCGACGAATACGGCTGGATATCAGAAGCCCATCCCAAGCTCCGCGCGATCGAAACACTCACCGCTGGCATCTTCGTGGCCGGGGTGACCCAGTTTCCCAAGGATATAACCGATGCCGTATCCCAGGCTTCGGGTGCGGCAGGCAAGGTGCTGGTCATGTTCTCCAAAGAAACGCTTGAGCGTGAACCTTTGATCGCCGAGGTCGATGCCGATATCTGCACCGGGTGCGGAGTCTGCGAGGAGATTTGTCCATATGACGCGCCCAAGGTCGATCCTGTAAAGAAGATAGCCAAGATAAACGAGGCCCTGTGTGAAGGCTGCGGGGCGTGCGCTGCGGCGTGTCCTTCACAGGCGGTCAAACACCGCAACTATACCCGCACACAGCTATTTGCAATGATTGACGAAGCAACCAAGGATTATTGATGGCCAAGGAAGTCGAAAAACACATAGTGGTTCTGGGCGGCGGAGCGGCAGGCATCGCGGCGGCACTGGCTCTCAACGATTTGGGGTTCCGCGTCTCACTTGTAGAGAAGCAATCCCACTTGCTTGGCACAATCGGCCAGCTTGACAAGCAGTTTCCAAACGACGCCTGCGGGTTCTGTCAGCTTCGCTCGCGCATCGAGCCGGGTTCCTCCGAGCTCTGCCTGCGCCATGACCTTGGAGCGGAAGGTCTTGACATCTACAACCTCTCCACACTCTGGAACGTTGAAAAGGCCAAGGGCGATCGGCTTAAACTCACCTTCAACCAGGAGCCGGCATACATCAAGCCTGAGCTGTGCGTGCGCTGCCGCCTGTGCGAGGATGTGTGCCCGGTAGAGGTCCCGGACGATTTCAACCTCTTGGGTAAGCGCAAGGCGGCCTACATCCGCTACCCCATGGCGATTCCCTCAACCTGGGTGATTGACGGCTCCAACTGCACCCGCTGCGGTGAGTGCGTAAAGGTGTGTCCCACAGACTGCATTGACCTTGCGATGCAGCCGGAGGAGTTTTCAATCGAAGCCGACGCGGTCGTAATCTCCACCGGCTTTGCCCTTATTGATCCTTCATATCTCACCGAGCTCGGCATCCGCTTCCCCAACGTGGTTACCAGCCTGGAACTCGAGCGCATCCTCTCCTGTTTCGGCCCCACCCAGGGCGAGCTCAAACGTCCGTCCGACGGCTCAACACCTGATAAGATTGCTTTCATCTTCTGCGCCGGCTCGCGCGATAGGGTTCACCAGTACTGCTCTTCGGCGTGCTGCATGTACGGTGCCAAGGAAGCGCGGATGCTGGGGGATAAATATCCGGATACCGAGCTAACCATTTTCTACATGGACAGAAGGGGATATGGAAAATCATACTATTCTTATATGGAAGAGACCGACGTTCGCTGGGTTCCCTGCCGCCCGGCTAAAGTCGAAGAGACGGCGAACGGTAACCTCCTGGTGCATTACGAGTCCGAGGACGGCAAGTTCCACAAAGAGGAGTTCGATCTGCTGACCCTGGTGGTGGGGCAGGAAGGCAGGGCACAAGATTTTGCAGAGCTCTTTGAGCTTGAGACCACAGAAGGATTTATCAAGATCAAGGAAGGGACCGAGATTGAGACAGCAAACCCGCGGGTGTTTGCTATCGGTTCGGCAGGAGGACCCAAGGATCTGCCCGACTCGATAACCGAGGCCCAGGCGGCGGCGGGACGAATTGCATCTCTCCTCGGAATATCCAAAAAGTCGGCTGTACCGAGTAAATCCGTGGAACCCTTTCCTAAGGTCGGGATTGTCTTTGATCCGGTCGGCGACGGCGGAGCCGGACTGGATCAGGATTTAATAAAGACCTTCTTTGCCTCCAAGGGGATCGAGGCGAGATTCATCAACTACACCGAGACCGAGCAGGGTTTGGATGAGCTTGAGCAGTTTATCAAAGAGAAGGAGGTTGGTCGGCTGGTGGTTGCAGGTCCCTCGCCAAACAAGGCTGAGCGTTTACTCAAGGGACGTGTTCAGAAACTTGGCTGGCATCCTGCACAGCTTGAGCTTTTGGATTTCCGCGAGCATGTCATCTGGGGATTTGAAGATCAATCCAGGGTCAACGAGGCCGCGCTCTCTCTTGCCCTTGCCCACGCCGAAAAGCTGCGGCTTCTCAGTTTTGAACAGACAGAACCCCAGCTGTTGATTGGCAGAGCGCTGGTAGTGGGTGGTGGTGCAACAGGGCTGTGGGCGGCCAAGCACTTTGCAGACGTTGGAGTCTCGGTAACACTTATCGAAAAGACCGAGCAGCCCGGAGGTCAGGCGAGCAAGCTCACCCGGACTTTAGAGGGGTTCGAGGCTAAGCCTTTCCTCGACGAACTCATCAAGAAAGTTGCCAAGTCCAAAAAGATCGAACTACTCACAGATACCACTCTTGACCGAATAGAGGGTGAGTTGGGCAAGTTCACCTGCTACCTCAAACGGGGTGAGGAAGAACTGATACGGGGTGCTGCGATAATCCTCTTTGCTACCGGAGCCGAAGAGTACGAACCCAAGGAGGGCGAGTTCGGCTGGGGACTGGAAGGTGTGATAAGTGAAAGAGATTTTGCCTGGCGGATCGCTCAGGGAGAGACCGACAATCTGGAATCTGTCGTCATGATCCAGTGCGTGGGATCGCGCAACGAGGAGCATCCCTACTGCTCGCGGGTGTGCTGCCGGCGGGCTCTGGCAAACGCCATTGCACTCAAGGAAGCGGATCCCAAGATAGAGGTCACCATCCTTGCCCGGGACGTGATGACCTGGGGACTCTCAGAAATTTACTATCTCAAGGCGCGAGAGCTGGGCGTGAACTTCATCCGCTACGAGAAAGACAGCCCGCCCGAAGTCTCCCAGCGCGACGGCAAGCTGGTTGTGTCCGTTTATGATAGACTCCTCGATGCCACCGTGGAACTCACTGCCAATAACGTGGTGCTTGCTAACGGGATCACCGCATCCACGCCTCCCATCCTCTACAACGATAAGCCGATCGCGTTCGATAAGTTCGCCTTCTTTGCCGAGGTCAATCCCAAGTTCAGGCCCACCGAGCTTGAAGCGGATGGTCTTTTTGCCGCCGGCCTGGCCAAAGGACCTAAGCGGTTGTCTGAGGCCCTAACCGAGGCATCCGCCGCTGTGGCCAAAGCCCTTGTGTTCCTGCGCCGCGAAAAGCTTGAACCCAAGTACTACGTTGCGCGAACCAACACCCGTCGGTGTGCCTTCTGCGGCATCTGTATCGATGCCTGTCCCAATAAGGCAAGGGTGATGGATGAGGAACTCGAGTCTGCTCGTGTGATCGAGAGCATCTGTCAGGGGTGTGGAGTCTGTGCTTCCGCCTGCCCGTCGCAGGCAGCACATCTTTTGACTTTAGAAAGTGATCAGGCTTTTGCGATGATTGACGTTTTACTGTCCCAGCAAGAAAGGGGCGTAGATGAGTGAGAATTTTGAACCAAAGATCGTGGGATTCTTCTGCAACTGGTGCACCGCTGCTGCCGCGGACCTGGCCGGCACCTCGCGTATCCAGTATCCGGCCAACGTGCGGCCCATACGGGTGATGTGCTCCGGTTCGGTGGATGCAAGCTACGTTATCAAAGCGCTTCTTGAAGGTGCCGACGGTGTGCTCATCGGCGGCTGCCATCCCGGCGACTGCCACTACGTTAACGGAAACTATAAGGCCAGGCGCAGGGTGGCACTTCTAAAATCCATCCTCACAACCCTTGATCTCGATCCTGACCGGGTGTGGCTGCGCTGGATATCGGCGTCCGAAGGTTTGCGGTTCGCCAAGGTGATCAGGCAGATGACCGAAGAGCTTAGCCAAAAAGGCCCGAACCCGATGGGCAAATCCCCGCAGACCTAGGTGTAATGATGATTGGAATCTATGCGAAGGGTCTGAATCCTCGCGAGGCAACGAGGGAGTTCTTTGCCGAGCTCTTCGGGGCCAATCTTATCTCCTCAGCTCTCCTACCCGCACGCAAGGCTGGCTTGAACCAGATATTCCCAGCACTGCTATCCTCCAAGGATTCCCTTGATCAGACCTTTCCGTTCGCTCCTGTTATGCCTCTCTCTACCGCCGTTCAACTCTCCAAGATCACCCGGTTTGCTAATCCAACTAATACCGTCGCCGTGCTGCTTCGTCCCTGCGAGTCCCGTGCCGCGGTGGAACTGGTTAAGCTCCGCCAGATAAGCCTGGATAACGTTCTTTTAATCACCCGCGACTGCCCGGGTACGGTTGAGCCTGAGACGTTCGAAGAGAAAGCATCCGATACCCTGCCTGGATTCTCCGATTTCACCGAAGACGACCTTCGCCCTGTTTGTCGTATGTGCTCCTATCCTGAAGCACCGGTGGCCGACATCAACATCGGTACCTTCGGTGCGGACGCCGAAGGCGGCATCATTTTGGAAGCCAAGACCGAGAAGGGTGCAGAGATCCTCAAGCACATAAAACTCGAAGCAGAGCTTGAAGATACCTCTGCCCGTGACGCAGCCCTCAAATCGGAAACGGATAAACGTACTGCGTATGCGGATAAACATCTGGCAGAACTGCAAAAGGAAGTTGCAGGAATTGATAATCTTATCAAGTTTTTTGCCAAATGCGTGAACTGCCATAACTGCCGGAGCATGTGTCCGGTGTGCTACTGCAACGAGTGTTTCTTCGATTCGGCCACCTTCCACTTCGAGGGTCCTCGCTACGAGGAGTGGGCCGCCCGCCGCGTGGTTCTTCAAATGCCGCGCGACGAGATGCTCTTTCACCTCGGTCGGATGAACCACATCGGACTCTCCTGCGTTGGCTGCGGGATGTGCGAGCAGGCCTGTCCCCACGACATCAAGGTGGGGCAGCTCTTTGCTCTCATAAGCACCATTGCCCAGAAGGAGCTGGATATCCACGCCGGTATGTCTGTGACCGATCCATTGCCATTGGCAACTTTCAGAGAGGAGGAGTTCACTGAGATGGGCGAGGAGAAAGTATGATAAGCAAATTCATCTTTGGGTCCATTGCGGCCCTCTTATTGATGATGGGGTGTTCCAACGTGAAGACCCTTAAACCGGTCTCCCCACTTGAATCGATACCTTGTAGTGGTTTGCAGTATCCTGAGTCCGGCGGTATGGTTTTTCGCGATGCAGAGAGCTGGGAGGCGTTCTGGAATCGCTACTGCATGGTGATAACCGGCGAAGGCAACAAGCTTCCTGCTCCGGAGGTTGATTTCTCTGCTCAGATGCTTGTGGGTGTCTTTTCTGGCGAAAAGCCCACTGGTGGCTACAGTATTTCGATTCAGCGCGTGCTAGATGGGCCAAAGAGACTTGTGGTTGAGTATCTTGAGAAATCCCCGCCCCCAGATGCCATGGTTACCATGGCACTTACCTATCCCTGTCAGATCATTTCGATTCCTAGCTCCGAGAAGTCGGTGGAGTTCAAGGCAGTAAAGAAGGACTAACCTCAAGGATAGGCTTAGCTTTTTCATCCCCTGATCCGGGGTTCATGGAAAGAGATAGAAGCAGAGATTGGTGTGCTTGCTCTTTCTTGTGAATTACCACCAGGTTCGTGAAAACAGAAACGCAATCAAAGCTATGTACCCGAATATTAGAAGGAAGTATATGCCGCCCAAAACGACGGAGACTGTGATAAGGGTTTTGTCGACTTTAGCTTCCTGGTTTTCCGCATCTCGTGGCTGCATGGTAACTCCTTTCTTACCCTGACAAACTGGTTTGCTTTCCCTATCGTCTGAAGCGGTTGCTCTTCGCCTTTCTGATCCCCCTATGGTATTGGTAGATCGGGTCGTGTCAAGACAGAGACCCTCTTGCCTACGGCGGCCTTAGTCTCTGGATATAGAGATGTCAGCTACACCCTTGGCCTGAAGCCCTTGCCCAGCACTTCGTATACGTCGGATATGACCACGAACGCGTCGGGATCTATCTGCTTAACGATATACTTGAGGTGTGAGATCTCCCTGCGGGTAAGCACCACGTAGAGCACTTCCCTTTTTTCGCCTGAGAAATATGAATGTCCTTGAAGCGAGGTGACGCCTCTGCGCATCTCCAGTGAGATGGCCCAGGAGACCTCCTGAGGCTTGGATGTAATGATATGCGCGGCGCGCGCGTAGCTGAAACCCTCAAGCACCAGGTCTATCACCTTGGTGTTCACGATCAGTGCCAAAGCCCCGTACAAGGGGGCCTCAAGGGTGCCGAACACTACCCCTGCTGAACCGATGATGACGGCATCGATGATCAGTATCCATCCGCCCACCGAGATGTTGGTATGCTTGTTTAAGAACTGACCGGCGACGTCGGTTCCACCGGTGGAGCCGTGGCCCCGGAAGACTATGCCCAGACCCAGTCCAAGGAGAGCACCGCCGTAGATTGCGCTCAGGATGATGTCGATCTCCTTGGTAACTTCCTGTAACTGAAGGACGTTTCCAAAGAGAAAGATGAACCCTGATACGGCCAGGATACCGGCCAGGCTCTTTAGAGCGTAGCGTTTTCCCATCCCGCGCAGCCCGAGGAAGAAGATCGGTACGTTGATGGCTATATAGAACAGGGATACAGGTAAGTCGGTCAGGTAGTTGATTATTATGGAGATGCCGCCTACCCCTCCGGAGACTATATGGTGCGGGATGAGGAACATCGCGTAAGCTATGCCGCAGACGGCACTTCCCACCGCAATGAACGCGGCGTCGCGCAGCTCGTGTCTCCAATTTATCTTGAGTACAAACTTCTTTTCCCGCATATTAAATTCTAACCTGCCGAAGAGTATAAGTCAACTAAGATTACCCACAGCATCCATTCTGTCCACGCGAAGCAGACGTCCGGGGTAAAAAATAAGCTGGTCAAAAGGTGGTCAAATACTGGTCAAAAGATGGACAAGAACGCGACTGCGTCGCAATATCAAAATGCAAATTTCAAATTGCAAAATGCAAAGTTAAGGGGCTGACAGCCGTCAGCCGTGAGCTGTAAGCTGTTTGCCGTGAGCTCCTAGGGGGGTTAACAGCTGTCGGCGAATCGTATGGGTCCCCGGACGGATGCGAAGCGAAGCGGAGTGAACGTCTGAGGTGACGAGTTGAGTTTAAAGGTGACGGGGGAGAGGGTGAAGGTGATATGCGGGGAGAGGGGAAGGAAAGGAGAGAACTATTCTACGTCTAGCTTTGTTTGTTTGTCTTTGTGTGGTGGTTCGTCTTCTATCGTAAATTTTCGAGGGTTACTGAGTACGAAGGCTCGCGCTTTTGGAATAAGTGTCCCAGTGCAGCTAACCCACCGATCTGCCTTGTGTGCGTCGACAGCACGTTTGTAATCCTTTTCGTCCAACTCTATTTTGACTTTCCGGGGGATTTCATCTATTGTCGTTGCGATAGTAATAATTCCTTCAGGTGTATATTCTCTATGGAGATTGATTACGAACCCCTTCACCACAAAGCCCGTTTTTTCTAATGTTTCAGGTTCTACCCCTTTGAACATCTGGCTTGCCTTTTTGATTGTAGGAACCAAATTTGCGGATATCTCGACAGAAGAACGCGTACCTTTAGGCACTTTTAGTATCGGAGACCAACTGATATTTACAGAAAGAGATTTTGCATGAGTTTCTTCTTGAAGGTCTACAATGGCATCACACAAGTTTGAACTTACCCCCCTCTTCACAGACTCCTCAAAGAGTTTTAAGTCCCCCGTAGAAGAACCAATCTCTGCAGCATTAAGAATGGCTTCAAAAGCATGTATTAAGGTCTTTGTTACCTTCCGTTCAAATGGCTCGGCTTCTAGTTTCAAAGGAGTTTTTTCTGGCGAGACAGGAGAATGAATAGTAATTATATAACTTCCTTCTTCTGTTTGACCCAATCGGACATTTTCAAGATACTTTAATGCTTGATGAGGCTTTTGTGTGGGGTAAGTTTTGCGGGCAGATACAGCAGCACATGCGGCTGCGAGCATTAGCTCTTTGGCTTTTTCAACCAACGCAACACCATCAATGAGGGGTATACTTCCTTTCTCAGATCTATCTATATCTGGTTTGATACGAATTAAGTCTACTGAAGCAGCTTGGATATCTTTTAAGATATCGATTTGCGATCTATCCTCAACAACTTCCAAAACCTTCAATGCATCTGAAATCCGCATTGCATAGTCACGATATGATTTATCCAAAGGGACTAACACTTCGAATTCCTCTTCGTCTCGTTTGAGAATCCAAGCTGCTTTTCCAATAATACTGGATTCCGATTCCTTCCACCCATGTGCATCCAAATAGATGAGCAAATCTTGGGGGTCTACTTCTTGTAGAACCTTGGGATCACGAATGGATACTCTCACGGGCGCCTCCCAGATGCAATCATATCCATAATCTCTTTCAATGCATCTACTGAGAAAATATTATCTCTAGGGATGGGGATGGTCACGGAGGAAATGTTAGCAGTTTCTTTATATTCACGTAAAGAAACCCAATACGCACAATGTCTCACAATCATTTCTTCTTCTGATTGAGAAACCCAGTCATCGAGTTCATCTGGAACGATTAGAACTACTAAGACACGTGGAACTTGCAAACCTTCTCCCCGAAGATCGTTGTAGTTCTTGATACCCAATTGGAAACGACACTCTTCATCAGATAGAATGTCTCGTTCAGTGCACTTGAGTTGAAGATCCAACTTTGGCGAACGAATTGTACCTCTTCCTCCTCTAGCAGCGATTCCAATGTCTACACTGTCATCATCTACAACTGGTTCGTAAATCGTATAGCCAGCTACACTAACAACAGCCCTGACATATGCTTTACTGAATTGCTCCTTTTGGTTGGCCAGGGTCATAGGCCTAGTCAGCATAACCATACTCCCGCATCATACTCGAATTTCAGTGAAAGTAAAGTCATGTGAGCCACTCTAAAATATATTTTAGGCTAAACAGCTTGTTTGTCAAGTGACCTTTTATTCGCACCTTATGTGTTCCCCATTCTCCTTGACTTCCTTCCTTAATTGAATGCTCCTTTTGTGCTGCGCACAAAAGATCGCAGGGAAGCCCTCCCCCCGGCGCCAAGGCGCCGACCCCCTACACCAGGGGAGGAGGAGTAGGAACCCTCACCCGATTCCTGCGGAGCCGCCCTCTCCCAATGGGAGACGAGGTGCCGCCCTCTGGCAGGGATGGGCCGGGGAGCGTTTTCCATTGTCGCCGACACCCTCGGCTTTCTGGTATTGTTTGGAAGGGAGCGTTCGCCCGATTTACTACCCCAGCGCTTTGCGCTGGAAGCAATCCGGAATATTAAGACGAAGGCGGTACTTGGCCACGGTCCGGCGTGATATGCTGCTACCCGTGGCTTTCAACCGCTCGGTTATCTCCGCGTCGGTGAGAGGATTGGTTTTTTCTTCAGTTTTTATTATGTTCTTAAGCTTCTCCATTACAGGGTTTCTCTCGCCCTTGGCGAAGAAGGAGCGCAATGGGAAGATGCCGACCGGGGTTTCAATATACTTGTCCCGCACCGCGCGTGAGATCGTTGAAGCATGCAACCTCAACTCCTCGGCAGCATCCTTCATAAGAAGGGGGGTTGATTGGTTGGTTCGTCCGCTGAAGAAGTCGTAGTTGCGAAGAAGTATGTTTTGAGCCAGATGGTCCAGGGTATCGCGGCGCTGCAGGATTCCCTTGATAAAGAGTTGCGCGCTCTCAAGCTTGCGCTTGGCAAACTCGATCTCCTCGTTGGAGAATTTTTTTGGATTTATAAGGATCTCCTTGAACTTTGCTGCGAGTCTCAGGCCGGGCAACGGGCTTTCATTTATAACCACCTCCAGCTTTCCTTCACGGTAACGAATCGTTATATCCGGCTGAACAGAACGAGATGCTATCTCATGGAAGTTGCGCCCAGGTTTTGGATCAAGGCTGGAGATCGTTTCAAATGCCTCAGCAATTACTTCGGTTGGAAGCCTTAACCTTTTGGATAGGGATGTGATCCTTTTCTGGAGCAAGGCACCGAAGCCTTCCTTAATGATGCGTATCTCCGTAGATTCTTCGTTATACCCAAGGGCTTCGAGCTGGACCAAAAGCGCTTCAGGAATATCATGTGAGGCTATCCCGATCGGATCTAGGAGCTGGATACGTCGCCTTATATTCTCTACTTGTTCTTCTGTTATACCAAGGGCTTTGGCTATAGAGTTAGAGTCCTCGTGCAGGAACCCGTCCTCGTCAAGACCCTCGAGGATATAGCGTGCAATTCGGTAGTCTTTCTCGCAACCTGAGAACTCATGCACTACGGTTAACATCATATGTTCCTCAAGAGATGAACGATCCGCGCATTGTGGTCCGGGTTCAGGTTTTTCTTCGGCCCCCTCATAATCCGCACCAGGGTTGTGGGGAT
The DNA here is from genome assembly GCA_004375895.1 of Candidatus Stahliibacteriota bacterium. GTDB lineage: Bacteria > Hydrothermota > Tepidihabitantia > B3-TA06 > B3-TA06 > B3-TA06. The sequence goes on along the minus strand of SOJW01000010.1, from coordinate 41,494 downwards.
AGAAGTCCTCGATCGAAAACTCCTCTGTTGTCCTTGCTTCCTCCCCTTCCGGCTCCCCCTCGATCAACTCAAGAGCTGGATTTTGTTGAACCTCAAGTGAAAGCATCTCCTCAAGGGAGAGTATATTGGCTTGCAGTATCTCAAGCCGCAGACGCATCTGGGGGGTAAGGTGTATGGAGAGTTCAGGTCGAAGCGAGGTCTCAAGGCGCTGTGTTCCGTAAGGGGACGGGGGTCTCATATCTTGAATTCTTTGCCCAGGTAAACCTCGCGCACCCTCTTGTTCGAGACAAGCTCGTGAGGTGTACCTGAGACAAGGATCCGTGAGTCGTACATCAGGTATGCACGGTCGGTGATCTCAAGGGTCTCTCGCACGTTGTGGTCGGTTACGAATATCCCGATCCCCTCTTTCTTTAAAAGGAGGATCATCTCCTGTATCTCACCTCGCACTATCGGGTCGATACCGGTGAAGGGCTCGTCAAGTAAGAGGAACTTGGGTTGGGTGGCAAGCGCGCGGGCTATCTCCACCCTGCGTCTTTCGCCACCTGATAGAGTGTTTCCCTTCGACCGCCGCAGGTTCCCGATCTCGAACTTCTTTAAGAGGGTCTCTGTGCGTTCCCCGATCTCTTCCTTGGAGTAGCCTCTTAGCTCAAGAACGGCCTTTATGTTATCCTCAACGCTTAACTTGCGGAAGATGGATGCTTCCTGTGAGAGATATCCTATCCCCAGTCGGGCACGGCGGAAGATAGGCAGATCGTTGATCCGTTGGTCGTCTAATCTAATCTCTCCTGCTGTCGGCTGCAGGAATCCGATGATCATCGAGAAGGTTGTGGTCTTGCCCGCTCCGTTGGGCCCCAGAAGCCCTACCACCTCACCCTGATGCAGCTGTAAGGATACATCCTGCACAACTTGCCGTTTGCCGAACTCCTTACACAGACCTTCGGTGCGCAAGACACTTGTATTGGCCTTAACTTTAGTCTTGCTGCGGTGCTGCTGCTTCTTCTCGCCAGAAGTAGGTGCCACTTGTTCCTCCAGTAAAGATCAGGATTTCTGCGTTCTTTTTACTAAAATCGATGGTCAGGTAAGGGGAGTTAACTACCACCGAGTCTTGGCCTTCGGTACGGTAACGGGTCACGACATCTGTATAAAGGAATATCTCCTTAAGGTTGCGGCCGGTAAGCCAGAAATCTGCCGAGTCTGCGTCAATTCGGCCCTCAGGACTCTCTATTGCCGTGTTTCCGGACGCATGCCCAAAGTCCTCCTCGTAGAAAAGAACGAGCGTATCGCAGTAGACCGTTGCATCCTCCGTCAGGATACGTACTTTACCTGCGGCACTTGCGGCCCTGGCACCTTGATCGATGTGCATGCGCTCGCTTGTGATTCTGAAATCGGACGAATCCCGCTCATCTCTAAGAATGGGATTACGTGAAACGCTGCCTTTGTCCTTCCCCAGATCGTAGGAGACATCATCCCCTGTGATAAGGATTCCTTCTTTGAGGTCGCGTATCTGGGCCGCGTATGGGATCTTGGCAATCCTTGAGCGGTGGTATATTGAGATTTCAGGGGCTCTTATCTCCGTGTTCCCTCTTTTTACGACCACTCGACGGTAGAGATGCGAGATGCGGTTCCCGGTCTCAAACCACAGCGAGTCCGCGGTTATATCCGCATCCTGCGCCTTTATGCGAAGCGAGCCGTATACGATAAGGCTCTGTTCTGCAGGCTTAAACCACGCCTCGGCACCGCGGATATCGAGCTTTTCTTCATAAAGATGCACGTTGCCCGTAAGATGGGTTGTCCTGCCCGATTCCTCACGCAGGCTTTCCATCTTGTCCGCCTCGAACTCAAGAGCCGAAAAGAGCAGGAAGAATACAATCATCATCATTCACTCTCCTCCTGTACCGAGAATGGGGTGGTTCCCTTGACCTCTTCCTTGATCTCTATGCGATTTAGGTCAGCGTCGGATATCAGTCCCTTACCCCTGATGGTCCCCTGGGGTGAAGAGATCGACACCTCTGCGTCGGTCTCTATCTTGGCGCGTCGGTTGAACCAGGCGAGTGAGTCTGTGCGAAGGATCGTGCTATCCTGCGCAGTGACAACAACGTTCCCGTAGGCCACAAGGTCGCCTGTGCGGTTCGATATCACACCTGAGTCGCATACTACCTTAGAGGTTATCTCCCTACCAGGGCCGTAAAAGGTTATGTGCGGCTCAAGAACGACGATCTCGTTTCGTTTATCGTAGTAGAACGCGCGGCGGCCCCGCAGGAAGTAAAGGTCCCTGCCGCTTTTAGACTCCTGCATCTGGAAGTTATCTACTATCTGGCTTGGCAGTTCTTCTTCGGCGACCTTTTCACGTTCTTCCTCTGAACACGACCCAAGAAGCAATACGCAGCCCAACATCCAGGAAGTTAACCAAAGGATCTTTCGCATTATTCCCCCCACACGAGCCACTCGAACGGGGTTTCGGCAAAGAAGGGGGCAAAGAACTCACGAAGGTTCTGGTCAGAAGAACCTATCGTTATCTCTAGCCTTCGGTTGCGGAAGCGACAGATCACCGGCAGTAGAACCGTGCGGGTTCTCTTTGCAAGACGTTCAGGTATCACGGATACAGTATAGTCGTAGTAGGACAATCCACAAGCCCCTCCCTTCGCACGGCGGGTCTTATCAAGAAGTGTTGCAAGAAACATTCCGTTACCCAGTGCGCGCGATGCCGTGCTAAGGTCATTTACGGTTAAAAGCCCCACCCTGCGTCGTAAGGCAGCAAGATAACCCTCGAAGATACGCATGCGCTGACGACCTACGAGCGCAGCAACGCGATATCCTTTTTTTGTAAATACCTCGGCAAGAAGCTCCCACGGCCCGTAGTGGAACGTCGCCACCACGGCTGAATCTCCTCTGTCCTTAAGGGTGCGCACGTTCTCTTCTCCCTCGATTACCACACGTTCAGTTAACTCCCTTGAGAAGCCTGTTCCCATGCGTGCCGCGAGGGTCAGGTTAAATGCCGCATGGTTAATGTAAGCCTTTGCCGGGAATCGGCCTTGCCCCAGTGTTTCTTTTGCCTTGCGCAACTGGGAGCGGGCGATGGGAGAAATAACCGTATACATCCTCACAAGCAGCCTTGCGAGCATCACTGCCAGCTCAAATGGTGTTACCCGCAGCAGAATCAAAAAGAATACGACCAACACGGGGTCATTCCTCTTTTTTATTTTGAGTGGGGGTTGGCGAGTTGTGTACGTGTTGCGTACTCATGTGCTTTCTTTATGAAGGCTGCAAACAGAGGGTGTGGTTTCAAAGGCCTTGAGAGAAACTCCGGATGGAACTGGCTTGCTATGAAGAACGGGTGATCCGCAAGTTCTACGATCTCTGCGAGAAGCCCGTCGGGTGATGAGCCGGCGATTGCAAGGCCGGCCTCTTGCAGTCGTTCCAGATAGGCCGGGTTTACCTCGTAGCGGTGACGATGCCGCTCGAACACCACCTCTTTCTTGTAGTAGTCGCGTGTCTTGGTTTCGGGTTTAAGCACGCACGGATAGGAACCAAGACGCATAGTCCCGCCCTTGCGGTAGATGTTCTTCTGCTCAGGCATGAGATCGATCACCGGGTGCGGGGTTTTTTTATTGAACTCGGTGCTGTTGGCGTCTTCAAGACCGCATACGTTGCGTGCAAACTCTATCACCGCTACCTGAAGTCCTACACAGAGGCCAAGGTATGGGATACGCTTCTCGCGCGCGTACCGTACCACTCGAATCTTGCCTTCAATCCCTCTGGTCCCGAAACCTCCGGGGACCAGTATGCCGTCTATCTCTTTAAGTTCCTGGAACTTATCTTCGTCGTAATCGCTTGATTCCACCCACACCAGATCTATCTTTACCCCTTCTGCCACCGCCGCATGGTTAAGTGCCTCGATTACGCTCTTGTAGGCGTCCCGCAGACCTGTGTATTTGCCCACCAGCGCTATGTGTATAGTCTCCGTGCGGCTGCGTTCACGCTCCACGAAGTCTCGCCATGCCGAAAGATCTGCAGGATTCTCAGCGAGCCCGAGCTTTGCAATCACGAGCCTGTCAAGTTCCTGCTCGTGGAAAACAAGCGGAACCTCGTAGATACTTTCTACATCAGGGGCATCTATTACCGCTTCCTTCTCTACACTGCAGAAGAGTGATATCTTTTCCTTTGCGGCGCGTGGCATGCGCTCGGTGGAGCGGGCGATGATGATATCCGGTTGAATTCCAGCGGCACGCAGCTCCCGCACCGAGTGCTGGGTAGGCTTGGTCTTGAACTCGCCAGAGGTCGCGATGTACGGCACAAGGGTTACGTGGACGTAGAGAACGTTCCCCGGCCCGAGATCAAGCCTGAGCTGGCGGATGGCCTCAAGGAAGGGCTGACCCTCGATGTCGCCAACCGTGCCGCCGATCTCGCAGATTACCACGTCCAGCGACTGCTTGGAGGCGAGTCTTGTGATACGCTGCTTGATCTCGTTGGTGATGTGGGGAACCACCTGGACAGTGCCTCCCAAAAAGAGACCCTTGCGTTCCTTGGCAAGGATACTCCCGTAGATCTGTCCTGTGGTGTGGTTGTTGTGGCGAGACAGGTTTTCGTCTATGAATCGCTCGTAGTGACCCAGGTCAAGGTCGGTCTCGGCACCGTCCTGGGTTACGAACACCTCCCCGTGCTGATATGGGTTCATTGTGCCCGGATCGACGTTGATGTAAGGATCGAACTTCTGTAGGGTTACCCTGAAACCCCGGCTCTTTAATAAAAGCCCTATTGATGATGCGGCTATACCCTTACCAAGAGAGGATACAACGCCACCGGTTACGAATATATATTTTGCCACGGGGTTTATTGTAGCGTTTTTGAGCGATTAGTCAAGGACTTTTCTAGCAATTAGGGTGCCATCTTGAGATATGGCAGGAACCCCCATAGAATAATAGGCTGGAGGATCACTCCCGCCTGGAGTGCTAAAGCCTTTTTAATCCAGGACTACAAACTTGCCTGAGAGGGTTCCGCCAGAGGTGTTTATCCTGATGAAGTATACCCCTCGAGGAAGATCAGCGGGCAGCGGCAAGCTGTGTTCTCCCGAAGGCAGGATTCCATGACACAGGCAAGCGGCCATTCTGCCTCCCGCATCGTAAAGATTAAGCTCTACAACCCCTGCCCGGGCTGTATTGAAGAAGACCTTTTGGTTTCGTATGCGTATCTCTGGCGAGGTGGCCATTTTTGTCTCTTCGATGCCCGGGGTGAGGTTATTCTCTATAAGCACCATGTACGTGCCGGCTGTATCGAACTGGGGATCGGTTTCATCTTCCAGACTGGCGATGCGCGTTACCGACCCGGCATCGGCCGCCACCCAGTTGTAGTTGATAGTACGGCTAAGTATGGTATCTGGAACAGCCATGATTCTCACGATAATGTCGGTTGTGTCATAGGTGACATAACGGAGGGCTTTAAAGCTATCTGCTGGAGTGATGACGGTTCCCCATGCGTCCACTCTGCTTGAACTCGATGATGTCGTTTCTATGGTAAATACACCGGTAGGATCAAGTGAATCCACAGTGTGGAAAAAGTCATGCCATTGTGCACCCATTTGAAGGGGGAATACGGAGTTGATGCGGTTAGGTTCGTAATTATGGGTTATCTTTATGCTGTCGAGTATCGGGTGGTAGGACTCGATATAATCTCCGACCATTAACATTTCGGTCGAGGTTGTTTTATAATACTGCCAGATTTCGCCACTAAGAGTGTCCATGAGAGTCCCAGCAAGGTGATAAACGAACTCAGCATCAGGGAAAAGGAACCCTACAGGTGTAGCAGTAGGGTCGAGTACCTCAAACGGTATAGTTTCACCCTCCACCTCCCGAGAGAAATCCCAGGTCTGCGGGCCGCCTGTGGTGCCTACATCTACGATTATGTATTCTGAGGTGTCGCTCAAGAACTCAGCTTCATATCCGATTGGCGGCAGGTCGTCGGCAGTAAAAACCGGCTGCGCCGAAAGAGGCAGGAAGGCGATAAGGAATAAAAACGTCCAAGCTTTTCTCATAACGATTTCCTCCTTTAATTCTGATCAAGTATAGACATTGTTTTATCCCCTGTCAAGATAAATGGAGCTTTTTTTAAGAATATATTGTAAGTTCCCATCTACATAAGCTTGGGGTAACTTGACAAACATCTGGTTGGGAATAGACTTATTTTTAAAAATCGGAGGCTAGCTTGCGCGACTCATACGAGGTAATAATTATCGGAGGAGGGATAATCGGAACATCTATTTTGTGGAATCTCAAAGCTCAGGGGTTTAAGGGCAACGTAGGGCTTTTTGAACGCGGCGATGCCCTGGCCGAGGAGACATCGGCCAAATCCGCGGGTGCGTTCCGCAACCTGTGGGGCTCACGCATCAACATGCAGATGTCCACTGCTTCCATCAAGTTCCTGGAGGCCTTCGAAAAAGAGTTCAATATACCCATTGGCTTTCACAAGCACGGCTATCTTTTCACCTTCTATGCCGAGCCGTGGGAGCGGGTAAAGGCCTACAAGCCGACGTTCGATGAGGTAGGTGTCCGCGCCGAGTTGCTTTCACCGCAAGAGGTTGAGCGCATGGTTCCGGGCCTTAAGGCAGGTGTAGATCACATGGATCCTGAGATCCGAGAGTTTGCAGGGTTCCAGCCTTTGGCAGGCGGACTCTACGGTCCTGATTGCGGCAGCTTTGATCCTTCGGCCGCGGCCAAGGGGTATACCGAGCGTGCCCAGCGCGAGTTTGCCGAAAGCGCCGAGATTCACCTGCGCACCGAGGTAAAGCGCATCGAGTTCGAGCGGGACAAGGTGAAGGGTGTGGAGCTTTCCAACGGGCGCCGCATCGGTGCCGGAGGTGTAGTTCTTGCAACCGGTCCCTGGTCAATGCAGCTCCTTGCAGCCTCCGGTTTCCACGACGATGAAAACCTGCCGGTTGATCCCATCAAACGTCAGCTCTTCGTCACCAATCTGCCCGATATACCGGGTTACGAGAATATACCCTTAGTGATCATCGATCGCGGCATCTACTTCAAGTACGAGACAGGCAACCTGCAGATAGGTCGTGCCGACCCTGATCAGAAGTCGGGGTTCGATCAGGATGCGTCGCTTGCCTACTATAAAGATGAGATAGCTCCCTACATGCAGGAACGGATTCCCGGCACCGAGCACTGCAACGTGAGATCCATGTGGGGCGGACTCTACAGCATAACCCGGGCCGACCACAACGGCATCCTGGGCACCCATCCGGCATATGAGGGTCTCTATCTTGCCTGCGGATGGTCAGGACACGGCGCAATGGTTGCACCTGCCGCCGCTCAGGCTCTGGCCGAGCTTGTGGTTCACGGCTCTTACAAGACCGTTGACGCCAGTCCGCTTCGCTTCGAGCGGTTCACTGAGGACGATTTGGTTGTTGAGGAGATAGTAATATAATCCCCTCCCCCTACCCCCCTCCACAAAGGGAGGGGGAGGTTAAGGAATGACTTCTACACAAAGTGTTCCCCTCCCCTGGTGGGAGGGGTCGACTCTTCGCAGAAGAGTCGGGGGAAGGGGATATCCAAAACCTTACACATGTCCATCTTTTGTCCACCTTTTGGGTAACTTTTGACCACCTTTTTTGTGACGAGTGCCATGTAAACCTGACGAGTTCGTAGCAACTTTTTGCGGAAACGTGGCACGAAACGAGTAAGGGCAGGCGGTTGACTTTTCCTAAATTGCGAGGAGAATTCCACATGCAAAAGATTGCTGAAGGCAAAACCAAGATAATCTACAACAGGGGTGACGGGACGGTCGAGGTGGTGGCAAAGGACGACATCACCGCAGGCGACGGCTCCCAGCGCGACGTTATCAAAGGCAAGGCCGAGCTCGCCACCCGCACCACCGCCAACGTGTTCGAACTACTCAACCGACATGAAATCGCCACCCACTTTATCGAACGGGTTGATCCTCACACACTCCTCTGCAAGCGCTGCAAGATGATTCCTTTAGAGGTGGTAATCCGCGGCACCGCCGCCGGTTCCTATCTCAAACGCAATCCAGAGGCTGTCGAAGGGCAAGACTTCGATCCCAGGCCGGTGGAGTTTTTCCTGAAAGACGACGCCCGCCACGACCCTATCGTTACCTTCGGCTCCAAGCGCTGGCAGCTTCACCCGCCGAAGGAACCGGTCTCGGATTCAAACGTTATCGATGAGATGGAGCCCCTCCTTACTCCTGCAGAGATAAAAGAGGTAACCTGCCTCGCCCGGCAGGTTTTCGATGTCCTCTTCGCAGCTTGGGCCAAGCTGAACATAAAACTCATCGATCTCAAGATAGAGGTCGGTCGAACGGACAAAGGTGATCTCGTGGTTGCCGACGTGATTGATAACGACTCATGGCGCATCTGGCCGGGTGGGGATAAGACAAAGCAGCTTGACAAGCAGGTCTACCGCGACACGCGCGATCTTGAAAGCACCCGTTCGAAATATGCCGTAGTCGCCGACCTCACCGACCGCTTTCCCCGTGTTCTACCCCGGGGGTCTTGAGAACCATGGTCTTGGTCTTCAAACCCAGATTGACTACGGTCGCCTTCCTCCTTTTGCTTTTCCTTTTTCCAACAGCCCTTGCCGAGCCCTATATTGAGATAACTCGTGACGGCGGGATCTTTACCGTTATTACCTCCATAGAAATCGAACGCTCTGTCGAGGAAGTCTGGCCTTTCATGTGGGAGTTTCGACACATCAAGGGATATGCGGATAACGTCGAACGCATCGACTCCCTTGGGGGAGGCGAAGATTGGTATGACGTGAGATATGTCGGTGACTTCCCTCTTCTTCATGCCGAGATCACAAACCGCAAATGGATAATTGATGAAGGAAAATCTGTAGGGACTAAATTAGTCAATTTTGTGGTTAAATCACCTCTTCCCTTTGCCTTCATATGTGCAGAAGGGTTTTGGCGGTTGGACTCCTTGGGGCCTAATCGTTCTCGAGTTTACTTCAAGAACGTTCTTGAGGTCCAGGCCGCAGGTATGGAATGGCTTTACACCCCTATCGCCAAACGTGACGGCCGACGCATCATGAAAAACTTCAAGCGTTACGTTGAAAGTCGGTGATAAACACTTAGTCCCTGCAACTGCTGAACTCAAGTACTTGCTCTTCAAAGTCGTAGGGGCCGACCTTCAGGTCGGCCCTTTATCTGCTACACGTCCGAAGGACGACGTCAACGGAGCAAATCGGTTGAATGTCTAACCTTTGGAGTAGATTTTCACGTGAGGCAACGATCCAATCTCAAGTAGATTTTTAATGAGGCAATGCGAACCCTTGACTTTTGCCGAATTTTGCGTTTGCTTAGACTATGATAGGTAGACGCCTCTCCTTTATGTGGAGGGACATCTTATGGTGGTGGTTAAAGATCTTCGTCGGGCTACCCCTGCGTTTTTTACTTCATACACAAAGCGAAGGCAAGATATTCAACCCCCCTAGGGGTCAGCCAGCGTTTTTGGTAGGTAATCACACAAACACACTTGACCCCTTCATTATCTCCTCCTTTATCAAGCGGCCCATATGCTTCGTTGTCACGGACGATGACTTCAGATATAAGATTACCCGCATTCTGCTTGGCTGGCTAAAGGTCATTCCCACAGCCAAAAACATCCCTGACTACGTTACCATGCGCACGTTGATTAAAGCGGTCAAACAGGGACAGATAGTAGCTGTTTCCCCTGAAGGCGGCCGCAACTGGGACGGTGAGGTGCCCCCCTTAGATGAAACGATCCCTCGCCTTGTGAAGAAACTGCGCCTGCCTGTTATCTGTGTGAAACAGAGGGGAACCTACCTTACCTGGCCTCGCTGGACAAACCTGCCTCGCCGGGGAAAGATTATCCTTCAGTTCAATTATCTGTTCGAGAACCCGGCCGAGATCCCGGACGACGTAGCCGAGATCGCTCGAATGATAAACGAGAAACTTCGCTACAGCGAGCTTGAAGACCCTGAGATCACCAAACATGTCTTCGGTCACCGTAAGGTCGCCGAGCACCTGGAACTTCGGTTCTGGCTCTGTCCGCACTGCCGTAACTTCTTCGTGCTTGAATCCAAAGGCAGGCATCTTTACTGTTCCAACTGCGGGGCGCGCTGGGAGTTAAGTGGGAACGGAACGTTCGTATTAAAGAGGTTTGGCGAGCCAGCAGTGCCTGAAGCACGCAACTTCAAGCGATACATAGATTGGGCGCATTACAACGACGCTGTGACCATGCCCATGCTACTTGATCGCAAAAGGAAAGGCAAGAATCCTCTGGTTTCACTTGCTGCCAGGATGTGGTCCTCTTCCATCCAAACACGAAGCGACCGCAGATTTAAGGTCCCTCAGGAGGGTACGGCCAGTCTCACCCCGGATTTCAGAATGGTATTTACCCGAACCAGTGATAACAAAGTCCTCATAGATATCCCTCTGAGGGAGATGAAGGGGGCCAACGTTGTGTGGAACCAGAAGTTCGAGTTCTTTCTGCCGCAGGCGGCGTACCGCCTGGCGTTCTACGGACAGTCCGCCTACTTCTGGCACTTCCTGACCAAAAAACTAGGGGAGATGACACCTCGAATCGATGGGAGGCAGGGTGTATGATAGCAAAGGGTGTTGGGGGTGGAGCGGGGTCTCGAGGTAGAAATCTGACAGAGGGCTGCTCGAAATCAGAAGGGGGCCGGAGACTTGATCGAGGGGAGATTCCCGCTTTTTCCAATACACTCCTTATCCATTCACCCTGGCAACTATCTCCTGGCGCACGAACAAGACAACTTGACTTTTGCAGATAGCCGGCCTATACTCTATTTGTCATTTGTCAACAAAAAGGGAGTAGTGATGGAAGTTGACTCTAAAGGCAAGGGATATCTCGTTACAGGTGGAGCGGGTTTTATAGGCAGCCACTTATGTGATGCGCTGCTTAAAAGTGGTGAGAGTGTTATCTGTATCGACAATATGGCGACCGGTATTCGAGAGAATGTTGCAAGGTTGCTTGAGAATCCCTGTTTCTCCTTTATAGAAGGGGATGTCCGCAGCGTGGATTTGGAAGGTTTATCCGTAACAAGGGTGTATCATCTTGCCGCTCTGTGCGGGGTGCCGCTTGTGGAGCACGAACCTCTGGAGGTGATACTTACAGGTATAGAGGGTGCTCTGCGTATTCTTCGCTGGGCGGCGGATAGAGGGGTACGCGTTCTTTACGTCTCGAGTTCTGAGATTTACGGAAGTGGTGATATGCATCCGCAATCTGAAAGTTATTGGGGCCATGCTAATCCTGTGGGGCCGCGTTCCCCTTATGTGGAGGCCAAGCGTGCAGGGGAGGCATTGTGCCGTGCATATCGGATAAAACATGGACTCTCCGTACGTATTGCCCGTTTGTTCAACGTTTATGGGCCGGGGTTTCGCTCAGATGACCCAAGGGTCATCCCACAGTTCATAAAGTCGGCTGCATCTGGAAATCCACTTATTATTTACGGGACCGGTCAATCCAGCCGGAGCTTCTGTTACGTTGACGATATTGTTGAAGGGCTGATAAAGCTCATGAATAGCGAGGTTGAGGGACCTCTCAATCTGGGTTTTCCACAAGAGGTTGAGATAGGAGAGCTTGCTAATCTGGTGCTTCGCCTCACGAAGAGCTCCAGTAAGATCAACTACCTGCCTGCTATCTCAGAAGATCCTCAACGTCGCCTGCCGGATATATCTCGCGCAAAACGTTTGTTGGGATGGAACCCCAAGGTTACGCTCGAGGAGGGACTAAAGCGGACCATAATAAGTTGGTTTAGAGGGAAGGAGTGATTGAGCTGTAGCATTGAAGTGATGCTGGCGTTCAGAAATTTGTTCTTTTCCATAGATAATTGATTTTATTGCTTGAGACTGGTTCTAGATTAGTCCGGGGTTTCAGTAGTAGAGCGGTCGCAGTAGCATCGAACAAGTCTGGAATTCGAGAAGCGTTTTATCTCGGCGGCTCCCAGTGGGTGATGCGTTTCCCGAATACGAACTGGATGATTCCCCAAAACAAGCCTATTTGCGCCAGACCAAAGAATCCTGCGGTAGATAACCAACCGGGGGGTGATTTGAAAACCAACATGAGAGCAGTCATTGTTGCTCCGATTCCTGTCAGACCGAGTAAGGTCAGTGGAGCTGGTTCGGGTATAAGGAATACAGCCGCTATCAGTGATATGATGAGAAATAAAGGACAGAACCAGCGCAGGATTTTTCGGAATAAGAGATTCAAAAAGAACCAGGGATGGCGCCAGATATTGAGTATACGTGGCAGTTCGCGCAGAAAATTCATCCCCATGAGGAAGTTGCGCGCCCGTATCTTGGTTTCCTCCAAAGGGGTATCCGCTGGATACTCGTATACAACCGCACGAGGTTCGTATACCGAGCGGAACCCCTTCTCGGTGAGATCCGCGGGTACGTAGTGATCGTGGGTTATATCTGCAGGTACAGGTGTAAGAAGATTCCCCGCTACAGCATTAAAACTGCCCGATATGAATGATACGGAACCGATTTGGCTTTCCAGATAGCGCAGCCATTGCTCGTAGTTCCAATATCCGCCTATCCCCTTTTCGGTTGGATTACCTTTGCTTTGCAGGGCGATAAATCTTGCAGTGACTGCCCCTACCTGCGGGTCGGCAAAGTTCGCCGCCAGCTCTCGCAGGGCATGTTTGTCAAGCATCACGTTGGCATCTGAGATAGCGTACACCTTGGCTTTATATCTTTCGGCAGCGGTGTTTATGGCGATAGTCCTGCCTTGTCTGGAGCGTTGTCTCAAGAGGATGATTCGGCCTTCTTTCTTAGAGGCTTGTTTAACTATCTCATCCGTTTGATCAGTGCTCTCGTCCGAGACCACAACGATCTTTAGTTTATCCTTCGGATAATCAAGTGCAAGGGTGTTTTCGAGTTTTGCACCGATATTCCGTTCTTCGTTGTAGGCAGGTATGATGAAGCAAACGTCAGGGGTGATCGGTTTACGTTTTACCGGTCTGGAGAAAAAGGCCTTAAGTAAGACAAGCAGTAGTCCGTGGCCGAAAAGTATATACAGGAATACCCCCAGGCAAACCCAGAAGACGATTCTGGCAATGATCGTCAGCACAAAGCCTCCGCCGCCTTTATTCCTTGTTCTAAAGCCCGCTCCATGTTTGCATACTCCCACACTCCGTATCGTCCTGCAAGAAGTATGTCCCTGTGCTTCAGAATCCAACGCAGCTCTTCACGGGCCTTCTCGCCTTTCATGGTGGGGAAGACGTAGGCGTGGCGAAGCACCTGAGCGTCGTGGGAGATGATATCCTCCAATCCGCCAACCATCCCGGATTTAACCGTATCCATCTTCACCTTCTCTACAATGGTTTGGATATCCGGGTTCTTATCCGAGGGGAAAGAAACCTCGGCGACGATTGAGCCTCTGTCCGGTGGGGTCATGCCGTCAGAGTAGTTGCGAGGTATTGAGATGCGGTGGAAACATATCTCTGGATCGGAAAAGTACACCCAGTGTGAGTCGTCGCTTAAAGGGTGTGCAAGGGAAAGATGCACGAAAACCATGCCTACGCTTCTTAGTTCTTTTGCCCGGTTCCTGTCAGATTCCGGCAGATCCACAGAGGCCCTTAATATCTCAGGCAGAGGTATGGTTGAGATCAGATAGGAGTAGTGATGTCTTGTTCCGCTATTCGTCTCTACCCATCCCTCCTCGGTGTTGATACTTGTCACCTTAGTTGATAGATGAATGCGATTGCTTAATTCTTCCCACAACGCTTGCGATAAGGTTCCTATCCCGCTCTTCTCCGGATAGAAGAAGTAGGCGTTCGGACCTCGTGGCAGGGTCTCTCCTTTAGCCAGGCGCTTTAGATCGTCCCTGGGGAAGGAGGGAAGGAATCGCTGCGCCCATTCCTTATCCATCTCATCGAGAGGGTGACACCAAAGTTTATCGTTGTAGGGCATAAAGAAGTCCTCGGCAAGGGCCGAGCCGTATAGATTCGCCGCCATCTCTTTGAAGTTTCCCTTCCTCGTCTGAGGAGCTTTTAGGAGATCGTCAAGAAAGCGTCTGGTGAGTTTCTCGGACTGCAGAAAGCCTTCCTGGATGGGGTAGTCCACTCTTTCGCCGTTGATGGCTATCCGTGCTCTCCTTACCTGTTTTTCCCATTTGCTCCCAAGAATCCTCTCAACCCATCTTCGTATCCTCTCGTTGCGGAAGTAAAGCACGTGGGGGCCAAGATCGTAACTGAAGCCTTTGCATTTGTATGTTCTTGCAACACCACCAACTGCATCGCTTGCCTCGAAAACCTCTGCTTTCTCTTTTAGCTTGTATGCGGCCGCCAGCCCTGCAAGTCCTGCCCCAATAATTATGATCGGCTTCCTCACGCGTTCACCTTTATTCTCGAGAGCCAGATGAAACTCGTAAAGTAGAAAGCAAGAAGCAGCCCTGCATAGATCCAGGAGCAGAACTCAGGCAGCCACAGGAGGGCGACTGAGGCAACGAGATAGACACACACCACTAAAGTAACCAGAAGCACTTGGTGTGCCTTCCAACCTTTATGAATAAGCCGTAGCGCGAAGTGGTCGGGGCTGCCCTTAAAGGGAGATTTGCCCTTGCGTATGCGATGAAAAGAGACCAAGGCTATCTCGAACAAAAAAGGGCTTGCCAGTGCCAGAAAAACAATCAGAGTCCTCGTATCCAAGCCTGCATCGTAAAACCAGACCACCAGCAGTATACCTAGAGCCATTCCTAGAGGAAGGCTGCCGCCGTCACCCAGGTAGATGCTGGCCTTAGGTCTATTAAAGATAAGGAATCCTCCCAATGCCCCTATCAGTAGCAGGGGGGCGGTGGCCAGCTCGGGTCGGGAAGAGTAGAAGAGCAGCGCCCAGAATAATCCAAGTGAGATCATACCGCCTGCTCCTGCGGCAAGACCGTCAGCTACGTCGATGAGATTGAAGCCGTTGGTTATGATCAGTACTGCAATGACTCCCAATGCGGTTAAGATCGGATGAATTGCGATCCCCAGTGAGCCAAGAATCAAAGGGAGAAAGATGGATACAACCACTACTTCAACAGCAAGCTTGATCCACCAGCGCAGGGGGCGCAGATCGTCTATCGTTCCCAAAATCACCAGAATCCATACAGCCGCTAAAAAGAGAAGCGCCCAGGTCTTGAACCATGAGAATAAAACAAGGAGCACGCCGTACGCCAGGAAGATGCCGGCACCGCCTAGATAGGGGACAGGCTCCCTATGGGTTTCTACGATGGGGTTAGGGTTGTTTAACAGCCTGAGTTTCCGTGCGATAGTTCGTGCAAGCCAGACACCTGCAGTTCCGGCAAGGAAGGCTGCAAGTAGTTTGAGTATCCGATAGAGAATAGTCATCCCCCTCCTTATCTCTGTTTGTTACAGCATAGTCGAATTCGGCGATTTTGCAAGCGAGGTAGCCTGAACGATTCGATGATTTTGGGGTGTGTTACGGGGGGGGGGTGTTACGGGGAAAGCGGGAGACGGGTTTCGAACCCGTGACCCCCACCTTGGCAAGGTGATGCTCTACCACTGAGCTACTCCCGCTTTTGCTCCGCTCGCCCGACGACCGGAGGTAAAATCATATCTAACCACCGTCGAATGTCAACCCCCTTGGGGGGGTCTGTGTGCCAAGAGATCATTGCCAGGGTTAAAACCTCACCCTCCCCCTAGCCCCCTACCCTATGAGTGCACCAGTCGGGTAGAATAAAAGAGGGGGTGACACCCCGCACCTTAGCTGCACGCACTGTAGGTAAAGGCATTCTCCTCAACCCTCTACTACCTGGTAACGATGTGTTGACCATGGACACTTGCTTGAGTGGAGTGCCTCTACTTGGAGAAAAGCACCTCCCTTAACTCGGATACCGCCTGTTCCGGAGGTATAGGATTTATTAAAAGACCGCTTCCTATCTCGAACCCTGCCAGCGCCTCAGGACGCGGAAGTATCTCTATATGGGTATGGAAGGTTCCCTGCTCCTCGTCAAGGGGTTCGGTATGCAGCACCAGGTTGTAGTCGAAGGGCTTGGGTTTTTGTCCTCGTGATGAGAGCTTGGCAATGGCTGAGAGCATCTTCTTTAAAAGTGCAGCCAGATCGTCGATCTCTGCATCCTTGAGGTTTGTGAAGGCGGGCTCGTGGTGTACAGGTGCTATCCAGGTTTCATGCGGGAAGCGGGGGGTGGGCGGGGAGAATGCCCTGAAAGACTCCTCTTCAACGATTATAAGCGGATCGGTTGGCGCAAGACACAAGGGACAACGGCCTTGCTCGGCCATGTTCAAGAAAGCCTCCGATTCTTTAGCCAGGCGAGGAGGCAGCCATGAGAGTCCGACCAGCTGTGTGTGTGGATGTTTACGTGATGCACCGCCGCGTAATCCCTCGTTGCGGAAGGCTATGAGTGCACGCAGGCGCTCGTTGGAACCATGATGGCTCATCCTGTCGCGAATCACGCGCATCACCCTGGATATGGTTTGAACGGACATCTGGTGCAGGAGTGCGTCGTGTTTCGGGGTTTCAACTATAACCTCGTGTATCCCGTAGACCTCATCATCCTCGTTTGATGGAAAGAAGGGATAGCGGTTGGCAAAGACGCGAACCTGCCAATCCCCTTCCTCAGGCAGCTTGAATAGGGTAGGCGGAGTGAGGTGCTCTGAGCCTGGGCAGAAGGGACATTTACCCTTTGCGTCCTTTGGTCTTGAGCAGCGCCCAGGTGAGATCAGAACCCAGGAGGAACCCAGGGTGTCCTCGAGTAGAAGGTAGTCTCTTTCCTTTAAGCCCATCTTGATCCCAAGGTTTAAACTATTTTTCTTCGCCTGCGGGTGTCGCTTCCTGTGGGGCAACCTTGAACGAGGGTTCTTGCTCGTCCAGGAAGTACACGATCCGGGCTTTTGCCATCAAGCGTTCCTTCAACTCCTCTTCGGCTTTTCCTCGCTTTTCACCGTAGAGGATGGAACGGATCTGTGCTTGGGACTCCTCAAGCGAGCGTTGATAGCCTTCATTCTTCTTTTCCACCGTGATTAACCAGTAACCCTGGTCGGTTTGAATTGGTTTGGAGAACTTGCCCTCTTTGAGTCTGAAGGCCTGACGTTCGTATGGTTTGTCACTCTGATCCTTTTTGATGTAACCTACATATCCGCTTCTCGACCCTGTCTCGGCTTCTGAGAGGACCTTTGCCAGCGAGTCAAACCCGGCTCCTTCCTGAAGCAGATGATATATCATCCTGGCGGTGTCGGCTGAGGAGACCAGTATCTCGCGGAGCCGGACCTGTGCCGGACGCCAGAACTCTTTTTTGTGTTCCTTGTAATAGGCGGCGATTTCTTCCGCCGTTGGCTCGGCTTTTGAGTCTACTTCCTTGCGGAGAAAAGCGTCTACCAGAAGCTGGATGCGTTTAGATTCCGTTATAGCCGACAGGCTGTCGCTGAGATAGAGCCTCTGTTGGGCAAGTTCGTGATCGAAGACCATCTCGCCGATTAACTGCGCCAGTGCTTGCCTGCGGAGAAGGGTATCTTCGGCCTGCTCAGGGGTTCCGAGCGGCATCGTTGCAATGTATGCATCCAGATCGGCATTAAGTATCACTTTACCCGCTACGCGAGCCAGGGTATCAGCCGAAGATATTGAATCGAGGTCTGCGTTCTCGCGGAAACGCTCGAGCGCTTCCTCGCTCATTTTACCTATCTCCTCGCGCCGCAAGAGCTCTTCAATCGAAGGCTTAGCCTCCTCATAGGGTGTGCGCGTCTCCTCGGTTTTGTCCTCGAGCAAAAGAATCTCCCAGCCTCGTTCGGTCTCGTAAGGCTCACTTACAGAATCTACCCCTAGGTTTTCTATCACAGGCTGCATGCTCTGGGGGAATGTATGCAGAGGTCGGGCACTCAACAGACCGCCTCTTGTCTTTGTTGAAGCGGTAGAGTATATCTTGGCCACCGAGTCGAATGGTATGCCTGCATCCAGGGCCGCAAGCGCAGAATCCAGCATCGTCGAGTCGGTTACAATCTCGCGAATGGTGTATTTCGCGTGTTGGATGAAGCGCTTTGGATTCTCCTTGTAGTAACGCTTCTTGTCCTTCTCAGTTATCTCGATCTTATCCAGCACCTCCTTCTGGTAAAGCTCCTTTAGTAGAACCCCACTCGTAGCTTTCTTTATTTGATAGGCAAGATCGGCATCGCTCAAATGGCCAGGTATGAGGACACGTTTCGGTCTGCAGCCGCCGCAGCTCAGTTTGATGCTTACTTCTGTCGACTCAATCGGTGCGAACCCCTGGGCGGCTGCCAGCTTTAGAAGACGTTCGTAGATGATGCGATCTGTAAGTTCCTTACGACCTTCCGGGGTCGAGATGTGTTCCTGTTCAGAAGGTGAGAGCTTTTTTGAGGCAATCTCCTCCAACTCCAGCTCGGTTATTGGATAGCCGTCTACTTCGGCTGCCTTCATCTGATAGTTCTTAAGGAAACATCTCTCGATTGCCGAAAGGGCACCTTCATAGAAGGGCGAGTCAGGATACTCGGTTATGACCTTTTCGTATGAACGCGCCGCACGTCTGAACTCTTCGCCGCGTTCGAGACCCAACCCAAGGCAGTAGTAGAGTCTGGCTTCTTTGTCTTTAGGGGTGGTCAGTCTGGTAAGCATAGTATAAGCCTTGTAGGCCTTGCGCGGTAGCCCGGCGTGATACAGGAGAATATCCGCCTTTTCCTGTTGCAGAAGAAATTCTTCCGATTTACTCCACTCACCTTTCACTTCCTCTTCCAGCATGGCGAGTGCCTGAGGCAGGGAGTCATTTACACACATCCTCCTGGCAGCCTTCAGCACATCCTCTGTATCCCTGGCTCCAATAATTGAAGCCGCCAGAAGAACCCCCACAACAGCCATTGCTAGTTTCATGATGCTCCTTTCGTTTCCTTGAACCACGATCCTTTACCTGTCCCGATCACCTCATCTTCTGCTTTTGATCTTCTAATACCCTACTTTTCCCCCCGATATCTTTCAGAAGGTATATCCTGCTCCGACAAGATGCGTTGCTCCAAGGCCGCCGTCATGACCTCGGTATGCATAATCAATAAAGAAACCTCTATACCGGCCACCTGCACCCACGCTCCATCCGTAGTCAGCGCGCCCTAAACGCAGCGAGATAATATCATAGAGAACAAACTCCATCCCCCCACGTGGCCTCAGGTAGAAGGGCCCCAGGTGAGTCTCGAGGCTGTCAAGACCCATGAAACTCACCTCGCTTTCAAGAAGCAGGCGGAGTGTTTGGCGGCCCAGCTTGAACTCCTGCATTGCTCCTAATGCACCACGCGGGATAAGGAGGTCGGTTTCCTCGGTGCTCCAGAATAAAGGACTGGCAGAGGCGTTTTTGATCCGTGCGGCAAGCGCCAGGCCCCACTCAAAGCGGTAACGCGCTCCAATATCTGCGCCCAGCCCAAAACCCTTTGCCGCGACAAGATCCCTGTAGAATACCTTTAGGCTTGCCCCAAGCGAGAGGCGATTGCGGACAAGTGCTGCTGAGAGCTGGCCGATCCAGTCTGAGGCGGTGACGGTTGAATCAATCTGTGGCCGGTTGTCTGGACCGACCGGCCGGGTTGTATCGGGCAAGCTGGTGAAGTGGATGTTGCCAGCCCCGTTACGTAGAGCCATTAATCCTATACCTCCGAAAGAGGTTCTGTAGCTTAGAGCGAGGAGGTCGTTTGTCACTCTCGCCTCTCCCCCGAACGCCTCGGTATGTTTAAGAAGAATGCCCGAACCTGCATCGAGACCGGTGGCCGGGTTATAGCCCCAGGCAGCGGGGTCCTGCCCCATGCTTAATCCACACCCGCCCAATCCTGCGGTTGCCGGGCTCTCACGATAGTCCTCGAAATCTGCGCCTATATCCGTTAAAGCCGCAGCGAGCAGAAGGGGCGCAAGCCCCAGTATCACTATTCTGTGCATCTCACCGTTGTTTGGAGCTCTTTTTTGAAGTAGCGTTTTGATATGTTTGCGGGTTTGAGCTCGGCCTTTACCGTGTATCTACCGGCTTTCACCCGTTCTCCTCGTTCGTCTCGTCCGTCCCATACAATCAGAGCCTCTCCGATGGGGTATTTATGGCGTGGGCTAAGCTTGCGAACAAGGAAGCCGTCCTCGTCGTATATCTCAACCGCGATGGTGGCGGTTTCGGTGAGATAGATCGAGATGGTTGTTCCCTGATTTGCATCAAATGGGTTCGGGTAGCATCCCGCGATGAAACCGTCGGCCCCGATCCAGTAGTACTGACCTCCTTCTGCCTCGGCGATAAATACCTGGCCTGTCGGCGGGTTGATAACGATTCCACGCGGGGAGTAGAACTCGTAGTCATCGCTTCCTTCTCGTCCTATACTGATAATGTAGTGAAGGTGCCTGTCGAACTTGTGAATCTGGTGGTTGTGCATATCCGTGACGTAGATGCTTCCTGAACGGTCAATCGCCACGTAGGCAAAACGTACGTCCTCATATCCCATTTCCTTGTGTGTAACCCTTACCTTCAGATCTCCGTAGGGGTCGAACATTGAGATGCGCTTCTGGCGGCTGTCGATCACTACTACGAAGTTGTCCTTGTTGTCGTTGGCTGGTGCGTCACGATCAATCACCGCCAAAGCACGAGGTTTGAAGAGATCTCGCTTCCATACCGAGCGCACACTTCCATCGGGATTGAATACAACCACACGATTGTTGCCCTCATCCGCCACGTATATTGCTCCCTTGGAGTCTACCGCAACGTCGGTCGGATGGTTGTAGCCTGAGCCAATCGTTTGCAGCCAGGCGATGCTGCCGTCCTCTGCGTAGCGAAGATGAACCACCCGGTTATTGCCTGCGTCCGCCACATAAACGTCTCCATCACTGGTTGCCGCTATCCCCATGGGCTGGTTGAACTGACCCATCCCTGAGCCTTTCTCCCCGTAACGCTCCAGGCGCTTGAACTCCACGTTATAGATTATCTCTCCGGCCCCGGAGTGCACGGCAAAGAGCGTCAACTCGTCATCGTCGCGTTTGGTTATGGTATCGTCATACATACGAAGTTTTATGCCCGCAAGCCCTTGAGGATCCTGGAAATGGAAGCTTCCCCCCAGATACAGCGAGAGATAGAAGCGGTTTGCACGGTTATATCCCAGGGTATGACGGTAGGGCGGCACCAACAGGGTTGAAGGATGATAGTTGCTTGCTGATACAAGCGCACTTAAGATAAAGATTAAACCTCTCATCCCCTATAACTTTAGCCAGAATTCTGCTGATGTCAAGATGCAGCATTGCCTCATCAAAAATCTACCCCGCAGGATGCTTGGCATCCAAGACCCCAAACCTCTCCTCAGGGAAAGATCCCCCAAGATAAACCGTTTGCCCCTTCAGATCTCAAGTACGGCGGTGAACTTGACTCGGCATGGGTCAGCCTCTGGGGCTGCGATGAGGATGGAGGGGTTCCCAAAAATACCTTGACATGGGCCAAAAAATTCCTATAATTATAATAGACTTTTTGATCATTGGCTCCTGGACTTGCAAGCCTCGGCAGAGAAAGCGAGGTACTGAGCCACGATCTGTAAGGACATTACCTCCTCTGAAGGAAGCTGGTTCAGATAATGTAGGATTTACGCGCAACAGGTATAACGCATTAAATGCCTCCTCTGATCCCGGTCTGAGATTGTCTCAGACCGGGATCTTTTTTGTTCCGAGGATAGGACCTCTAAATCAAACCTGCTAAAACCTTGTTTGTCTTTCAACGGAAGCTACTTTGTTGATCAAAGACAGGTGTCCTATACTAAGGTGTAAGATACCCCTAAGGTATAGGAAGCTGAGGCGGTTATTGGCTAAATAAGGCTCTTGTCCTTCTCCTGACGAAGACTCTCTACGCCTATAAGGATACCGACAAGCGACGCAGCCCAAGCAATCCAGCCGGCTATATCACTATGGGCACGTCTTAGTCAGAAAGCTGCCTGGGAGCTATGAGTAGGGTTAGCTACGGAGAAGTATGAGGTTCTATCCTTTGGGAAGGGTTTCGGATTGACTGAGACCCTTGATGCGCAACCAACAGTATAAATATTTAAAACAAATAAGTATCGGTCCTCCCCGGTTGACGACGCGAAACTTGACAAGAATCTTATCTTTAGTAAACTGTAATTATTAAAAATACGTTGAGTCTCAAGTATGGAGAGGATACGTTGAACAACAATGTGAGTAAACCACCTTCTGGAGTAAGTGAGAGTGCGCGGCTCCTTGCCGAGGCCTGTAAGTATCTCGGGAAGGGCAAATCGGAGGACGCCTTGCGTTGCGCTGTGCAGGGGCTTAAGCACGCCCCTACAACTGTAGAGAGCGCAGAGTTGAATCGGATCGCGGGAGAGGCGCTTCTTAACCGCAGTCAACTGAGCGAGGCCTTTGATTACGTTACAATTGCACGCAGGTATGCTCTTACCTGCGGGGATTCTGAGGTGCTCTGCAAGAGTATCTTGACTTTAGGCAGGGTTTACGGACGCATGAACCGTTACGCCCTGGCCGATAAGGCGTGGAGCGAGGCGTTGATACTTGCAAACATCAACGGGGATGTTCGTCTTCAAGGACGTATCCTGGTAAACAGGGCTGCCCTCAATCAACGTCGCGGGGATCACAGCCAGGCCCTTGCAATCCTTGATGACGCGAGGAAGCGATTGGAGAAGGTTGGCGATCTGCGCGGGCTTGCCGGGTGCTATGAGTGCATCGCTTCTTCCTATATGGAAAAGGATGAACCGAAGCTCGCCATGCAGAGTTTCGAGAAACTTGAGGAGCTCGCTCGACAACTTGACGATAAAAGACTCGATGCAATCACCCAATTCCGGCGGGGTGCACTGCACCTCAAGCAAGACGAGTTTGCCGAGGCGCTGGAACCTTTGGAAGAGGCATACAGACTTTTTAAGAGGTTAGGGGATCGCAAGAATCGGGCCATTGTTTTGTGTAACCTTATCCGGATTCACATCGGATTAAAGCAACTCGATAAGGTTGGCGCTTGCCTCAGGGAAGCTGTGGGTTTGGCAAAAGGGGTTGACTCGGCTTCGCTGATGAGTATGATTCAAATGGTTCGTGGTGAGATGGCCGTCTACGAGGGGGCCAGGGATCGGGCGATACGTTACTTTACCGAGGCTTTGTCCTATGCTGAGAAAGCGGATGATGTGGAGCGATTTCGCTCGCTTCACGGAAGGCTTGGTGAAATGGTGAAGGAACTAGGGTTTAAGGTCCCTGGCTTGGAGCAGCTTCTTAAGCGAGCTCGTCGTGCTTACCCCTCTGTGGGGCTGAAGAACGAGCTCGCCGAGCTGGACGAGTGGCTTAAGCAAGTGCCCAGCTCAGGTGTTGAGGAGGATAAAAACATATAGTTAAGGAGCAAATTATGCTTAGCCCTTGTTCTAAAGAACAGGTTCATCAGGCGGTGGCTGCATGGGCGGGTGTGCCGGTGGATCAGGTGAGTGTACGAACGCCCCTCAACGGGTTGGGAGGCAAGTCTTGGCCCGAGGATGCCCCCTTACTTATCTCTGTCCTTGAGGAGTTATGCGGCTGCAATATCCCAGACGTTGATTATGAGATATGGGCACATGTTGACGAGATTGACAGGTATCTGGGCGCTGATTAGCTAGCGGATTCTATTTCTAAAGGCCAGAGCCCCTGGTTAGGGGACTTGCTTTTGTGGTATCGAGTGGGGGCCTTTTGGATACCTCACTTGAGGATTGCATAATAACAGCCCCTGTGAGGTCTTCTCACGGGGGCTGAAAGTTCTGTGTTGCTTATAGGGTTTCTTCTAGTCTTCCTCTTCCTCTAGTCTGATGTTGCGGATCTCGTGGAAGTATTCGATCCCGGTCAGTACCTTGAACTCCACGCGGCGGTTCTTCGCCATGCCCTCTTCGGTCTCGTTGGAGGCGACAGGCTGTGTATCTCCGTAGCCTTTGGCTGAGAGTCGTTCTTCATCGATTTGGAACTTGTCTATGAGATACTCACGGACTGCTTCTACACGCGCCTGGGAGAGCTCCATGTTGTCTGCGAACTCCGGGGTCTTTATTGGACGTGAATCGGTGTGTCCAGCCAGCTCCACCGCGATCGCGGGGTTATCCACAAAAATCTGGCCGATCTCATTGAGCACGTCGTAGAAATCGGGCAGAACCCTGGCCTCGCCGGTCTCGAAGTTGACGTTGTAGAAGACGATTACCTCTTTCTCACGTAGCAGCGCAAAGTCCTTCCTGGCGCCTTTTGCCGCCTCTACCTTAACCTCGGCATCCTGTGGGAAGTACTTGGGGTGCTGTGGTTGAGCAAACAGCGCATAGTCGCCTCTGTGGAGTGCAGGTATGGTGTAGTTGCCGTCTTCGTCGGTTTTGACCTCGCCCTTGACCCCTTTGGGTCCTTCGTAGGTGATCGTGGCCACGAGGGGATCGTTGGTCTTCACGTCGAAGACACGACCGGTTATCCCTCCAGGCGGGATCTTTGAGAGGGCGATGACGAGTTTGGCTGTCTGGCCGGCTTTGATCTCGGCTTGAGCGGAGGATGGGAAGTAGTCTTTCTTGCTGGCGGTTGCAGAGACCCTTCCTGTGGCGAGTCCCTTGCGCTCCCAGGTTTCATTCTCGGCCAGATCCTTCTCTGTCCTGGTAACCCCTTCCACTTTAATGTGGGCCGCAAGCGTTTTTTTCGTCTCTGCATCGATCACACGAACTATTACACCGCCGTAACGCGGCCTCTCGCCGAAGGCCGCGATAAGGGCCAGTCGATGAGTCAATCCAAGGTGGGCGTAGGGGGCAATCGCGTAATCAACACGATAGTTGCCCAGGAGGAGTCCGACCCCTCCGGTCAGGCCGGCAAGGTAGTTGAGTTCTCCCAATGTCTGAGGACCTGACTGGAACCCTATACGCGCCGCCAGGATCTCAAGCGGCCAAACCTCGGCGCCGGCATGCACGCTCACGTTGTTGTCAAATGGCAAGCGGACATCTAGAAGGAAGTTCGTTCCGTAGAGTACATCCTCAAATGTCAGTGCAACTCCTATCTGAGCCTGCATCGGGAACAGGTACATGCCGCCTGGATAGAACATCCCGGGTCCGAGATTCTGCACGGCAAGACCCAGACCGAAGACGGGAGAGGCCTTCCAGTGAAGCGAGAGATCAACCGCTCCGCCGTAGCCTGCCGGGCCGTTGAGATTCTCATAAAGACCCTTAACGCTTGCTCCTACGCCGAATCTTTCACCCAGTAGACGAGTGTATGAACCTACAAACATAGCCTCGTAGGCCGTAACGAGTGAATCTGCCCCAGTGTAGGGCTGGTTTTGCTCATCCCAGTGTTCTATGCCTACCGCACTTGTAAAGTTCACGGCGAAACCAAAGGTGTTCGAGGGCGATTGCGGCCATATGAGTGCTGCAAACTCGTCTCTTATGCCCCGCAGCCATTCGTGATGCGAGATCAGGGCTTCGTAGGTGTTGAGCTGGTTGAGCCCTGCTGGGTTCCACCAAAGGGCCGTGATGTCTTGTGCGAGTCCTACATAGGCGTTGCCCATAGCAGCCGCACGCGGCCCGAATCCTATCTTTAAAAGAGGATGTGCAGTAGTACCTCTGACGTCGCTGAACTGAGCAGACGCCGCTACTGCTACAAGCAATAAAATGAGAAGGGTTTTCTTCATAAGCCCCCTCCTTGGCAGAGTGCTTTTTTAACTACGTTTCTTGGTTTATGTCCATAACTGTCGGGAATGCACTTAAAGCTATAAGGCATAACCGCCTGCCTGATCGGTTTGAGGGCTAAGATCATTGCAGGGCTCAAACTGTCCCTTAGCCCTATAGCTGTGATCCTCGACCCGCGTGCCAAGATAATCCCCGGCACGATCGTAAATCCTTAAATCCACTTATACTCTCCCACGCACTTCTTCACTCTCACAATGATAATGAAGTAACGCAACTTGTCAATACCCCAGGATAAGTTCCTTAGGATATCTCATCCATCCCCTCTGAGGTGCCGAATCGCTCAATTGAGTATATCTGGTTCAGGTTTTTCCGTGTCCGGGGTTCGGGTTCTTCGGCAGGGTAACCGCACGGTATCAAAGCGACCACCTCGTAGGAACGAGGTATATCCACAAGCTCGCGCACCTTTTTCTCGTTGAACCAGCCGATCCAGCAGGTGCCGAGCCCGAGGGCGTGCGCTGCCAATACAAGATGCTCACCGGCTATCCCTGCATCAAGCCAGAGGTTTGAGTGTCCGAATACATGGGCCACCCTGTGGGTTAGTTTCCGGCGCACTGTTAAGACGAACACCAACGGAGCCCCGGACATCCAGGAGATCACGAAGCGCGACCCTAAAGGTGCGGCCTTTGAGAGTGCTGAGATTACCTCCTTATCTCTCACCACCACCACGTGCCAGGGCTGCGAGTTCGAGGATGAGGGCGCAAGCCTGAGAGCTTCAAGTATCTTCGTGATCTTTTCTTCCTCTACCTCCTTATCCTCGAAGCGGCGGATGCTTCGTCTGGTTTCAACCAATTCAAAAAATGCGCTCCATCTATCCATGACTAAGAATACCTCCTTGAAACCTCAAGTCAACACCGACCGTCTGCTCGATTGAAGGAACTACTTGACAAGCAGGTTTTAGAACGTAGTCTTCCTGATTGGAGGAAGTTATGAGAAAGACATTATCCGTGATTGCAGTCTTGACATCGATCTTTCTTGCAGGCTGCGTGGGCACGCGGCCCAAGGGAATCAAGGACTGCGATTTCCGCGTGGCCGACGTCAAGACCACTGAGAAAGCCCTTACCTATGCCAAGCTACAGCTGGAGCTGGACGTCACCAACCCTAACGGGGTTGGGGTGATAATCGACCGCATGCAACTCAGGATATACGCCAACGGCCAGGAGATAGGCGGCGGGGCGGCGAGCTTCAAGGATAAACCCATCCCGCCAGGCGAGTCGGTAAAATTCAAAGCCGACATTGCCATCGACTACCTCAGCGCAGGCCTGGCCATCTTCAATATGATCAAATCACACTCCGCTTCCTACAGCATCAGGGCAAAGGTTTACTACGAGACCCCGCTCGGCGCATATCACTCCTGGACGACCATCTCAAGCCTTTACCTCCCACTTCTTTAGAGGGTGATGCGAAAGATACTCACTGCGGTGTTTCTGGCCGCGATGCTGCCGGGCTGCTTTATACTCCGGCGCACCCAGCTTCAGAAATGCGAGTTCCGGCTGGCAGGAACCTCAATCAAGAAGATCACCCTTAGCTACCTGCGGATCGCTATCAACATAGACGTCACCAACCCGAACAGGATAGACGTTGTGCTTGACCGGATGCGCTTTGACCTATACGTAAACGATGAGCATGTGGCCAACGGTGTTTCCAACCTTAAGACTCGCATCCCTTCGGGGGAGTCGGTCAAGATATCGCCGGTGATTACCATCGACTACGCCCAGGTTGGTGCCGCAATCATCTCTACCATTAAGAACCTTGGAGCACGCTACAAGATCGTTGGCACGGTCTACTTTGACACGCCGTTCGGCACCGTGAGCTTTCCGGTAACCATAGTCGAAAGATGATTCACCCCGAATCTGGGAGAATTGGGTTTGAATGTTTCTTCGGGGTCCCCGCGACGGCGCAAACCGACGCAGTGACTTCGTGGGGTGTTCCCTTGACGGCCGGGTTAGAGTCGGTATACTTATTACGATGATTAAAAGGGTTCCAAGGGTCAGTCACGCCCGCAGTTTCCGCATAGGCATCATAGCTGTGGTGGTGAGCGTGGTGCTTATCTTCTTCGCTATCCTGGTGTTTTTCTTCTTCCGCGAAGCGATCTTCGGCGCATAACAGACTCTCCGACCAAACGCCTGTCCCCCTTACTATTGCGATTTTTTGCCGTTGGTGCAAAAGAAGCATTTATTCGAGGTCCCCGCGACGTCACCTGTCCTGCCGTCCAGGATGTGAAACAACCGCGTGGGGTGCTCATCTCCTCCCACTCGATGGGGCGAAGTGCCACCGTCTGGCAGGACAAAGGCTGGGGTGAGTGTCATCGCGACCGACCGAATGGAGGGTGGCGATCTCATATGGAGCGCAATCCGAGAATTCATCCCCATACTTTTATCATCAATCTCTCTGTTATTGAAGGTGGTCAACGATTATTTCCTATCAGCGCAATGACAGAAATCACCCTCCCCCTTCCCCCCTCCCGTCAAGGGAGGGGAGTTGCGTGAAATCCTTGACAAAAATCGCTTAAGATGGTATGATGTGATATGATTTGGAAGTGGGTGTCAACTCATTTTTTAACAATTATATTGCCAGTCTTGATTGGCATCATTACAATTGTTTGGTTTGTTTGGTTCCTCACGGATAAACTTCGGCAGAAGAAAGAGAGACAGAAGCTCAAAAAAGACTTGAGGGAAGTTGTCCATGAGGAGTTACAGGTTTACCTTGATGGTCTTCCTGAGATAACCGATAGAAGGAAAGTTCGTCTTCTGCGTGATGGTTTCAGGGCAGTACTTGAATTCCGTTATCCTGATGCGATAAGTAATTTCCAGAGATGTTTGACTTTAGCCTCGGAGGATACTGAACGATGCGCACTCTTAAACTCTATCGGACTAAGCCAATATAACAGTGGCCTTTTGCAGAAAGCAAAACAAACCTTTCTTGAAATGATCAATTTGGCCCAAAGCAATAACATTAATGAAGCCCTACTCCCCGCTTTTAGTAACATAAGTCTTGTTTACAGGAGTATGGATGAATTAGACACAGCTTTGGATTATTATAGTAAAGCTTTAAAGTTGGCCGAGGATATGGAAGATTTGGCGCCACAGGCAATCCAACTCGACGGCATGGGGGTCGTCTATTTGTTCTTGGGGAATCTTGACAAATCGCTTGAATTACATGAAAAGGCACTTGCGCTAAGCGAAAAGAGTGGCAATAAGGAGACTCAATCACATACTTTAGGTAATATTGCAAATGTCTACAACACATTAGGGGAACCTCACAGAGCTCTAGATTACTATAAGCAGGCTTTAGCAATATGTGAAGAGGTTGGTAATCTGGTCGGCATAGCCATAGCCTTTAATAATATAGGGGTTGTTTATCAGAATATTGGGGAGATCAAGAAAGCGATTGATTTCCATCAACGTGCTCTAAATCTCTCCGAAAAAACCGGGGATATCGGAGTAAAGATTAATGCCTTGAGTCACCTAGGAGTCGCTATACGAACTTTGGGAAGAGCTGAAGAATCGATTAATTATCATAAGCAGGCTTTAAAAATGGCAAAGGATTTTGGAAACCCTAGATTGGAAGCTACTGAACTAGGGAATCTGGGAGCTGCGTACCACACCTGCGGCAACCGAGAAGAAGCTTTAGATTATTACAAACGAGCACTCCGGCTTTCTGAGAAGATTAGTTATTTAGGGGGGCAAGCCTCAAATCTTGCTAATATCGGAATGATTCTTACAGATTCTGGGGATTATAAGAACGCATTAGAATTTCTTGAATCGGCCCTAAAAATAGCTCAAGAGATTCAAGAACCGGAATTACAAGCTAATGTATTAAACATGATTGGCGTTGTTTACACACTCGAAAAAAAGCATACGGAAGCCCTTGATTCCTATAAAAAGGCTTTGGCTATTGGGGAAGAAACTGCGAACCCCGGAATTAAAGCCCATAGCCTTGCCAATATTGGGAATATTTTTTCAAAACTCGGACGTTTGGATGAAGCATCTTCTTATTATCAACAGGCTAGAGATTTATTTAAAGAAATAGGTGCCACCGATAAAGTTGAAAGTTGCGATTACAATCTAAATCGTATTCGAGTCAAGTTGGAGGAGCAACAAAAGAACAACAATTAGCCGCTATCGGATGCCTCTTGGTATATACAGCTCCTCGAAGCAGCGAACCGCGTAGTTGTCGGTCATGCCGGAAACAAAGTCCATCACCACCTGGGCAGGGTCCGCACCCTGCTCGCAGGAGGTGTAGCGCACAAAGTAATCCAACTGCGTGAAAACACTCGGCTTATCGCCTTCCTCATACCCCCCCTTCACCAGGTATTCGTGGAGTCTCTCAAAGAGGAGTCTGATGATGCCGTGCACGTTCTCATGATGCTTTGCCACACGTGGATGCAGGTAGACGCGGTCGTAGTTGAAGCGGTAAAGCGAGCGAACCGCCGAGTTGATCTTTGGGCTGAAGCCAATCGAGCGCGGGTGCTCGTGGTTGCCCTCGATCAGATCCTCGACCAGTGTCCCGATTATCCGCCCGTTGTTTGTCCCCAGCGTCTTGCGGACAACCTGCGGAACATCCTCCTCTTTTACAAGATGCGCGCGGAGCGCGTCCTCAAGATCGCGGCCAAGATAAGCCACCCTATCCACGATCCGCACGGTGCACCCCTCAAGCGTCACAGGCTTGTCAATCCCGCGGCGCGTTTCATACAAACGTGACGGGTCCTTGTCAAAGTCAGGCTCCACCAAAGGCTCGGCGGTCTCCCCGAGGTGCGACACGACGCCGTCTCTTACCTCGAACGTCAGGTTCAGCCCTGCCTGCTCTTTACCTATGAGCTTTGCCAGGTGATCGACCGTTCTCAGCGAGTGTAGCTCGTGCTCGAAGCGAAGCCCGTAAGGCTCGACCACCTCGTTCAATGCCTTCTCTCCCTCGTGACCGAACGGCGCGTGCCCAAGGTCGTGGCCAAGGGCTATAGCGTTAACAAGATCAGAGTTCAGTCCCAGCGCCCTGGCAACGGTCGTCGAGATCGAGGCCACGTAAAGCGCGTGCTCCATCCGGGTGGCGATGTGGTCGTTTTCAGGCAGAAGGAAAACCTGGGTCTTGTGGCGCAGCCGGCGGAACGAAAGGCTGTAGAGGATGCGGTGAGTATCGCGCTCGAAAACGGTGCGAACCGGATCCGGTGGCTCAGGCCTCAGCCTGCCCTTGGAGTTTGCCGAAAGCGTCGCATAGGGGTGAAAGAAGATCTTTGCCTCAAGTGCTTCTCTGCGCTCGCGGATCGATTGGCTCATGCGATAGTCTAGCGATTACTATGCTGCAGTCAACCGTCCTTGCAGTCAAAGCACTATCGAGTAATATGCTGAAAACTAGGAGCTCATCATGAAGAAATCTCTGGGTGCCGTAACAATCGTCTTGCCTGTCCCGGTTTGGGTCGTGGGCACCTACGACGCTCGCGGCAAGCCGAACGTCATGACCGCTGCCTGGGTAGGGGTTTGCTGCTCCGACCCACCATGTGTGTACGTATCGCTCAGGAACACAAGGTATACCTACGGCAACATCAAGAGAAGAAAGGCGTTCACAATCAACGTTCCTTCGGAGAAGTACCTCAAACAAGCCGATTACTTCGGCATCGTCTCAGGCAGGGATACGGATAAGTTTGCAGCCACCGGATTGACGCCGGTTAAAAGCGATCTGGTAGACGCACCGTATGTCAAGGAGTTTCCGTTGGTGCTCGAATGCAAGCTGCTGCACGCCTTTGAACTTGGGCTGCACACGCAGTTCGTGGGCGAGATTGCCGACGTTAAGGCCGACGAGGAGGTGCTTGGCGAAGATGGATACCCGGACATCGAGAAGGCAAGACCGATCGTCTACACCCCCGGAGCTCGCACCTATCATGGAATCGGCAAATATCTTGGTCTGGGATTCAGTGTGGGTAGAAAGATTTGAGCGAGGATTATCTGACGACCCGGCCGATGCGTTTCCACTGGGTGCGAACGATGCGCTCAAGGATGTTCGAGCCCTCGCCCAGTGAGTAGTAGATCACTACCGGCGAGCCTTTCAGGAACTTTACAGGGATCGGTCCCCAGTAGCGGCAGTCGTCTGAGAAGTCGCGGTTGTCGCCCATGCCGAACACGTAGCCCTCAGGCACGATGATAGGCCCGAAGTTGTCGCGCACCTCGTAGTGTCCCTCAAACTCAAGGCTCTGCCAGCGTTCGTTGAAGCCCTCGTACTCTACCGTGCGCGGGATCAGCCTGCGGTCCATGTGCACCGCGTGCGGATTGTCGAATGGCTCGCCGTTCACGTAAACACGTTTGTTGATGATCTCCACCGTGTCCGCCGGCAGGCCCACGCAGCGCTTCACGTAGTTGCGCGGCGAGTACCAGTGGAACTTCTTTAGCTCGCGGTCCCAGAAAATCGGCAACAGGGGAAACCACTTGGGGAAGAATCGGGCATACCGTCCCTCAGGTTGGGGCCAGCGTGGGTCGCGCGGGTAGCGGAAAACGATAATCTCGCCGCGGCGGGGCATCCGGCCGCCGATGATTCCCGCATTGGTGAACGGCGCCTTGAACCCGTAGACGAACTTGTTTACCAGAAGGAAGTCGCCGGGCAGGATGGTTGTCTCCATCGAGCCGGTGGGCACGGTGAACGCCTCGATAACGAACGCCCGGATCGCCAGAACGACAAGGATCACCGTCCCCCACGAGCGCACGAACTCCCACACCCTGCGCCCGGCCGATTTCTTGGGCTTTGCACCTTTAGCCCCAGGCTTTAGTTGGGCTGGTTGTGTTACGGGTGTTACGGGTGTTACGGGTTTCTTTTTACGCTTGTGCTTCGCCATTAACCTTGATTATAAATGGGGCAGGGGGTAAGTCAAGCGGTTACATCTCTCAGGGCGATACGCGGATGGGGAAGAACGTAAGTTTTTCCTCTTGACAAAGACTTTTGAACAGACAAGAGTGTCTGTTCTACACGGTCATTAGTCATTGCGAGGAACGAAGTGACGAAGCTCCGAAGGATGACGCCTGCGGAATAATCTCATATGGGGCACGGTGCGGGGATGAGAGATGTCCGAACATTTCTTTATAACAAAGGCGGTAACCACCTTTCTTGTTAGAGGGAGATGAACTGACAGGTGTTAATTCCTACACGGGCAGATATATGAGATTGCCACGCCAGCCTTCGGCTGGCTCGCAATGACGCTAAGCCAATCCCTACAATTATCTGCGGCTATAGCTCTGCGGATACGATCAAAGAAATGGTAAACTGTTCGGTAGTTCATTCCCAACTCACGAGCACTGCGATGCGCTGATGGCTCCAACGAGAAAAGCTGAACCAACCATGCCACTCGACGGAAGTCAAGCTCGTCAGGTTTCAATGTAACTCTTCAACTAGTTCGTTATCCTTAACTCTGATTATTGGCGCGTGGTTGACACCCACCTGGCCACACCTATAATTAAATCCTAAAGCGAGGATGGCGGAACAGGCAGACGCGCTGGATTTAGGATCCAGTGGGGTAACCCGTGGGGGTTCAACTCCCCCTCCTCGCATGGGTTTTATAATGAAAGGAAAGAAGTAAGTGGAAACCAACGTGGTTCACAAGACGGATTGGCTTCTTGCTATCGAGGGCAAGGTTGAGCCTGATGAGGTTCGCAAAGAGCGCGAGAAGCTCTTGCGCCGGTTCACTCGCAGGATAAAGCTCCCTGGGTTCCGGCCGGGAAAGGCGCCCGTGTCCATGGTGGCGGCCCGCTGTGCCGAAGACGTCAAGGTCGAGCTTGTTGAGGAGTTCGCATCAAGGGCGTATCGCGAGGCGCTGGAAGATAAACGCATCCGTCCTCTTTCCCAGGGACGCCTGACGCATTGGAACTTCATAGAGCAAGACGAGCTCCGCTTTGAGGTCGAGGCCGAGGTGATGCCTGAAATCGAGGTGCGTGGATACCGCAAACTTAAGCTGGAACCTATCCCAAAACCCTCCGGGGATGAGCTGGTAGAAAGGCATCTGGAGACTATGCGTGAGCGTACGGCCCGGTTCGAGCCGGTGGATCGCGAAACAAGGGAAGGCGACTACGTTCGCTGCGACTACTCGGTCTACCGCGACGGAAAGAAACAGGACAAACAGACCAGGGTGCTTGTGAAGATAGGCGACCGGGAGAACCTTTCCCAGATAAACGCCGCCCTGGTGGGCAAGAAGGTGCATGAGATCGCGGAGGCAGTGGTAAGGTATCCTGACGACGCGGGTGAGCTTGCCGGACGCGAGGCCACCTTCAAGTTCTTTATCCACGAGATCAAGGAACGCCGCCTGCCTGAGCTCGATGAGGGGTTCGCAAAGGAGAT
The DNA here is from genome assembly GCA_004375895.1 of Candidatus Stahliibacteriota bacterium. Classification (GTDB taxonomy): domain Bacteria; phylum Hydrothermota; class Tepidihabitantia; order B3-TA06; family B3-TA06; genus B3-TA06. The sequence goes on along the minus strand of SOJW01000010.1, from coordinate 7,541 downwards.
GGGGTTCGAGACGCTTCAGGCTATGCGTTCCAAGCTGGCCTCAGACGCAACCGAAGAAGCCGAACGGATGATGCAGGAGCGGCGCGAGGATCAGATATTTACCCAGCTTCTGGAGTTGCATCCGTTTGATCCTCCACCCTCGCTGGTCGAAGAGCGCATTCGTTACTTACTGGTACGCCTTCGCATCCCGGACACACCCGAGGCACGTCAAGAGGTCGAGCCTAAGGCGGCAGAACACGTCAAACTCGATATCATCCTTGAGACGATCGCTGAAAAGGAGAAGATCAGCGTCTCCGATGAGGAGCTTGAAGCATGGTTTGCCGAACGCGCCGAGCGGATGGGGATTCCCTTGCCCCAGGCGCAGGCCATCTGGAGGCGTGAGGTAGCAATGAACGAAGCGCGCAGACGCAAGATTATAGATTTTCTCCTACAGCAAGCAGCAGAAGGAGGTTTAATTGTATATCCCGATAGTCATTGAACAAACGGGCCGCGGTGAGCGGGCCTACGACATCTACTCGCGGCTGCTTAAGGACCGCATCATCTTCCTGGGCTCGCCGGTGGACGATAACGTCGCCAACCTGGTTATCGCCCAGCTTTTATTTCTGGATGCCGAGAGCTCCCAGAAGGACATCAACCTCTACATCAACTCGCCGGGCGGTATCGTTACCTCAGGATTTGCCGTCTACGACACGATGTGCTACATCAAATCAAACATCGTGACCATCTGTGTTGGGATGGCTGCTTCCATCTCGGCGGTGCTTCTCGCCGCAGGCAAGAAAGGTAAGCGATACGCCTTGCCCAACTCGCGCATAATGCTGCACCAGCCCTCCATCTCAGGGCTTTCAGGGGTGGCCGCGGACGTGGAGATCCACGCACAGGAGCTTCTGAAGTGGCGCAAGAAGCTTAACGAGATCCTTGCCGAAACTACCGGCAAAAGCGTTGAAAAGATCAAGCAAGACTCCGATCGCGATTACTTCATGAGCCCGGATGAGGCAAAGGCCTATGGCTTGATAGATGAGATACTGGAACCTGCCCGTGAGCGAAAAGAATCAAAAAAGAGCTAGTCACGAGGTAGTCTGCTCGTTCTGCGGCCGGCCAAAGCAGGTCGTGAAGCGCATGATCTCCGGACGCCGGGGCTACATCTGTGATTCATGCGTTAAGCTGTTTGCAGGTGTCATCGAGAATGAGGAGCGGGCAGAGCAGACGTTTTCCCTTAGCAGCCTACCTACACCCGCCGAGTTCAAGGCGCATCTCGACAACTACGTAATAGCCCAGGGGCGGGCAAAGAAGGTGCTCTCGGTCGCCGTATACAATCACTACAAGCGGTTGATAACCCGACGCAAGGGCGTTGAGATCGAGAAGGCAAACATACTACTCATCGGTCCTACCGGGGTTGGCAAGACCCTGCTTGCTCAGACCATGGCACGGTATCTGAACGTGCCGTTCTCGATCTCAGACGCAACCCCACTTACCGAGGCGGGTTACGTTGGGGAAGACGTTGAGAATATCATACTCAGACTTCTGCAGGCCGCCAACTACGATCTGGAACGAGCGCAGACTGGTATCATATATCTTGATGAGATAGACAAGCTTGGCCGGCGCTCTGACTCGCCCTCTATAACCCGCGACGTCTCAGGCGAGGGAGTCCAGCAAGCTCTCCTTAAAATCATAGAAGGAACCGTGGCCAACGTGCCGCCGCGCGGCGGGCGCAAGCATCCGGAGCAGCAGTTCATACCGGTAGACACCCGCGGCATACTCTTCATCTTCGGCGGGATGTTCGACGGCCTGGTGCCAATCATCCGCTCCAGACTGCGCAAGACCGCGATTGGATTCGGTATCCAACGCGACAGGGTGGAGGACCTTTCAGACGATGAGATACTTGCCCGTGTTGAGCCTGAGGATCTGGTTCACTATGGACTTATCCCTGAGCTTGTGGGGCGCATCCCGGTTGTCGTATCCCTGACATCCCTTGATGAAGCCGCCCTTGTGCGCATCCTTACCGAGCCGCGCAACGCTATCCTGAATCAATACCAGCACTACTTCGATATGGAGGGGATAAAGCTGCGCTTTTCAGACGCGGCGCTCGAGGCGGTTGCCCAGCGGGCCACAGAACGCGGCTCAGGTGCGCGAGGTCTGCGTTCCATCATGGAGCAGACCATGCTCGACATCATGTTCGAGCTGCCCGAACGCAAGAAGAAGGGCTACGTGGAGTGCACTATAGGCGAAGAGGTGCTAACCAAGGGTAAGGTCCCGCGCTTTCGCAAGCCCGCCGCCAAACGCAAGGCCAGGTAAGAATCCTTAACCGCCAGTACATATACCCATAAAACGGCGGCTCCTATCGTTAAAATTCTGATACTATTTGATCTGACCAACCCTAAACAGTTTGACATTGCCGAAGAACCGGTTTATGATAGACATAAAGGAGGTCAAGATGTTCAGTATAAGTCTTTTGGCTTTGACCCTGTGGGGTGGTGTTCTTGTAGAGCCGTTTCGGGTAGCAGACCACCAGCCCGGCCATAATCAGAGACAGGGTTGTGCGGCAATGGCCTCAGATGGCCATTTTGCTGTAGCTTGGGTAGACGGCATAGCTTCCGGCGATCCCGATGATCTTGATGATCCAGAGCAGGAGCTTTTTATCCGCTTCTTTGACCGGGATGGAAACACAATGACCGATCCCTATAAGATTACAAAGCTTGCGGACACCACGTGGATCCGCCACCCTTGCCTTGAGATAGACACGGTAGGCAATACCATCCTGCTTTGGGAAGAGAGGAAGACTCAGGGTAAGGAGGAGCCTTCCTATGTGCGCTTTCAGCGTTTTGCTCCTGACGGCAGCCCTGTTGGCTCTGCGCACACCTTGGTTGCCCGCGCACTCTTAGGTGAGCAGACGCTGCTATTCAGCCCGATTGACCTGAGCCTTAACAATAATGAGGAGTTCGTGGTAACCTGGTGTGAGATAGAGCTTGGCCCCCCCACTTACAAGAACTACGTGTGGGTGGGGCGCTTTGATCTGGAGGGTGATCCTGAGAACCGGCCCTTCCTGGCTTGTGATGAGGAGTGTGTATTCTTCTATTATCCTAGGGTTGCTTTGAACGATGCGGGCGACGTGGTGGTAACCTGGCGTGATCAGCTTATTCCTGTTTATTCTGACACGGCGTATCTGCGGTTCCAGGTGTTCGATGTGCAGGACGAACCAATCCTGTCGTGGAGGTCCAGGGGGCATCTCTTGGATGATTGTGGGGATAAGTACGGCAACTGGGATGCCCCGCTCCTTTGGCTCGATAATGACCGCTTCGTGGCGTTCTGGCAAAGAAAATCTATAGATTTAAATGGATGGGGGCTTATGGGTCGAGTGTTCGGCCATCGTGGGTTGGCGCGGTATCCCATACGCTTGGTGATGATTGATCCTCACGAAGTTGGGGCCTGGGAAAAGATGTTCTCAGTTGCCTTCTCTTCTGATGGGCGGTTTGCTGAAACGCATCTTCGAAGGAGTGAGTTACACGAAAACTGGTGGTGGGAGCGTCCGGGCGGCATAATTGGAGAGATTCGGGACAACGAGCCTTGGCGTCAGACTAACCTCTTCGAGTATACGTTACCCTTCGAAAAAGATACCGCACAGGGAATTAACCCCGTATGGATGGCTTATTTTGTACCTGCGGTAGGGGTGTGCGACGACCGAATCGTGTGGGTATATCCCCATTCCACGCCCGATAGTCTCTGTGAGGCCTGGGCCTTAATCTCTGACTGGGACATGGGCGTAGGGGTAGTGGAATCTTCCATCCAGACCGCATCCCCTATCAAGCTTTCAGCCTCGCTCAACCGGCTTTCATACGACGTGTCCGGGAGTGTTACGGGCGAGGCAAGGCTTAGCCTCTACACCGCTGACGGCCGGAAAGTGCTTGAGGAGACCATCGAAGGCAAGGGCATCTGGACGCCGCCGTCCTCCCGCCTCCCCTCCGGCGTCTACTTCGCAAGGGTTGAGGGGGATGCGTCATCCAAAACACAGAAGGTTGTTCTCATAAGATAGTAAGCGTGCCAACCTGAAGGTCGGCCCCTACATTCTTCCCCGCCTCTGAACGAGGCGGACGGTCGGTCGCGACGACGGGGTGTTTTGCGATCTTTTTGCAGAAGGCAAAAAGGAGCATTTAATTCGTGGGGTGTCTAAAAGTTGTAGACGATGCTGCCGAATGGAAAGCCAGGGAATCCGGTAATCAAATCCTTGCTGTAGATGAAAGCGCCCTCCAGGCTGAAGGTCTCGCCAAAGAAGCGCATCCCGTAGGAGATAACCGGCCTGTAGTTTCCCCACTCCCTGATAAAGTAGTTCTCGGTGACCAACGCTATCTTTCGCGCCACCCTTAACTCGCCGCCCAACATGAATCCAGGTGTAGAGTAGAACATTGTTTTCTCCTCGGGCCCTTGCGTATATAGCCGGGAAACACCGTAACCAGCACCAACGCTAATGCTGACATCGGGCCTCCCAAAGGTGCCGACACCATAACCCAAAAGAAGGGTCGGATTGAAACCCTCCTGGCCAAACCCCTGTGCAGCCACAGCTCCTGCGGATAACGAGACGTATTCTCCAAAAGCTACACCCACTTTAGGTAATAAGTAGGCTCCGCCGAAATTAACCGCGGTAAGAAACGAAGCTCCTCCGGCAATAGTAAAGTTATCCGTCACCGCGTATGCAGCCAAAGGCGCAAGGATATAGTAAGCTGCCACGTAGCCCTGCCCCTTCTCTAACAAACGAGCGGTGGGACATAGATACAGCCTCGTGACGTTGGGGTTGGGAAACCAGTACCTGCCGTTCTTTATGTTGTCGGAGGTAACCTCCCTGACCTCCTTGATCTGAGGTATGAAGATAATTGTCGTATCCCCGTCGGTCGCAAAGTGGACGTAATCGGCAACGATCTTCGTGATCCTGCCGAAAAGCATCTCTCCGTCCATGCTTATAAGGAGCTGCAACTCGTTTGTGTCTGCCACCCTCAGCTGCTCCTCCACCCTTGAAGGCCTGCGGGCATAAAGAACGGGCGATGGGATAGAGATAGACATAAAGACCACAAAGGCGGTCAAGCACAACTTCTTCATCTTCACAATCCTATATAACTATAGGCCTGAGGAACCCGGATGTCAACTGTTAACTCACGTTGCAGATAACGGTACTCCTTGGAATTGTAGAGTAGAGGAATGTCAGCTGAAGCTTTCCTTATCCGATGGGAAGTTACCGGCCATCACATCGGAGGCGTAGCGTGCCAGAGCATCGAGGATTATGCCTGCAAGCTCGGCGTAGCGGCGCACGAAGCGAGGCTTGAATGCTGGGTCAAGGCCCAGAAGGTCGTAAAGAACAAGTATCTGACCGTCACATGAGGGACCGGCGCCTATGCCGATAGTGGGGATAGAGACACTGGAGGTGATCTTTGCTGCAAGCTTTGATGGTATCTTTTCAAGAACCAAGGAGAAGCAGCCCGCCTGCTCCAAAAGCTTTGCCTCGACCAGCATGCGTTCCGCGTCGGATGCCTTCTTGCCCTGCAGCTTGAAACCTCCAAACCGGTGAACCGACTGCGGCGTAAGCCCAAGATGGCCCATCACCGGTATCCCGATCTCCACGAGCTTGGTGATGATCCCCCGTATATGCGCGCCACCGCCCTCCACCTTGACCGCCTTGGCACCTGCCTGAAGCAATCTGCCAGCGTTGGTTATGGCGATCTCTGCGGACGGTTGGTAGGATAAAAAGGGCATGTCACCCACAAGCAGCGGACGAGTTAATCCGGCGGCCACCGCACGGGTGTGCATAACCATTTCATCGATCCTAATAGGCAGGGTGGTATCCAGGCCGTAGATAACGTTGGCAGCCGAATCCCCGACCAGAACGAGCTGGATCGGTGTCTGATCTATGATGCGGGCAAAGCTCGCGTCGTAGCAGGTGATGGCTGCTATCCGCTCGGAGCCCTTTAGCTCGCGGATACGAGGAACTGTGTATGGCTTGGGGGGTTGGGACGGTGTGTGGTTCATGTTATGCGGAGCCTAGGAACCGTCTTCCCTGGCCGGTGGCCTCGATCTCGGCAAGCAGCCGGCGGAAATGGGTAGGGTTATTCTCAAGATCCAGGTTGTCGGTGTTGACCACCAGCAGCGGCCCCTGATAATAGGTAAGGAAGAAGCCGTTGTAAGCCTCGGCAAGGTCCTCGATATACTCGCGGGCGATACCGCGCTCCATGGACCGACTGCGCCTGGCGATCCTGCGCATCAAACTCTCAACCCTTGCCTGCAACAGGATGACCAGATCAGGCAACGGAACCTGGGGAAGCATCTCGGCATACATCTTCTCGTATACCTTGAAGTCCGAGTCGGATAGATTTATGGATGCGAAAACCCAGTCCTTCTGGAAGGTGTAGTCCGCTACCGCTACCCTATCAAAAAGACTTGTCTGTTTTAGCCTTGATAGTTCCTTGAAACGGGAGGAGAGAAAGTGCAGCTGGACCGGGAACGCAAACGTCTCCGGGTCCTCGTAGAATCTCTCAAGATAGGGATTCTCCAGGGCTTCCTCAAGCAACGTCACCGCCCCCCACTCCTGAGCAAGCTTTAAGGCAAGGGTTGTCTTGCCCACACCGATCACCCCCTCGACACACACAAGGTTCTTCCTCACCGCCATCGCCTGACCCCGCTGGTGTCCACCTCAGAAAGCATCTGGGTAACGCTCAGACCAAAAACAGGATGCTGCATCCGAGGCGCTATCTCTGCAAGGGGCACGAGTACAAAGGCGCGTTCCGCAACTCTTGGGTGCGGCAGGGTGAGCGTCGGGGTATCCATCACTACATTATTATAGAAAAGCAGGTCAATGTCAATCGTTCTGGGCGCGTTTGGGAATGGCCGTATGCGATTCAATCTGCGTTCGATTTGCCTGCTGGCTTCAAGTAACTCAAGTGGAGAAAGGGAAGTTTCGGCTGCCAATACCTGATTAAGGAATGAGGGCTGGAAGCGAAAGCCCTCAGGGAAGGTGCGATAGATAGATGACGCGTTAAGGATTCTTACTCCTTGCGCTTCGAGAAGCATGCGGGCCTTGGTTAAAAACCCCTCTCTCCTGCCCCAGTTACTTCCCAGGGCTATGTAGACATGGACAGGAGCCCGGCCCGGATCGCTGCTGGAACTAAATCTTCTTGACTTTAATCGCTTTGCGGGCCTGGTCGGACTCGGAGATCTCGAACTCAACCGCATCTCCTTCGGAGAGCGACTTGAACCCTTCCTCCAGGATGTCGGAGTAGTGAACAAAGATGTCACCCGCCCCGTCATCCAGCTCAATAAAGCCGTAGCCCTTCTTGTTGTCGAACCATTTAACTTTGCCCGTCGGCATAGACTTTCCTCCTTACCGGAAAAACCAATACCCAGGTTCGTTTCGTGCGAACCATTACGTGTTATATTACGGCTTGTAGGATGTTTGTCAAGCTCGTTTAAGAGGAATGTTAGCGCGTCTCAACCAGCTCCACATCCTTCCAGGAGTCGGGCCAGGGGTCGGCTGCAAACTCAACTGCGTCCTTGCGAGGATTCAT
>SOJW01000048.1 GCA_004375895.1 Candidatus Stahliibacteriota bacterium | reverse complement strand
CTTCTCATCGGCTAAGGGGTAGGGCGGGAATATTTCGGAGAAGTATTCCACTATTCCGGGTGTGCAATCGAACTTATCCCTTACATCATTGGCAGCAAGAACCCATGTCCTCATAGGAACCTCGATCGCATCCACAGTGGCGAAGGTATCCTTTGTGACGTAATACTTACTTGTGGCAAAGGCGATAAGATAGGTAGGCTGGGGATAGTGCTCGCGCCAGGTATACGTCCACCAGTTTCCATTCTTTTCCAAGGATTCAAGCGTTCCGTTGGCTACGAGTTTATAGTCCCGAGGAACGGTTATGCGTTGGGTAAACGTCGCCTTGTCAGAGGGTTCGTCGTAGCATGGAATCCAGTTCCGCGCCCCTTGCGGTTCACAGTTGGTGTAGGTAACCAATTCGTCTATGTAGAGGCCCTGCCCCCGTTGAATCGGTTTCCCATGATAGCTGATGGTAAGCTCAAGGGTATCGCCTGCCGATATCTCTCTGCCCAGGGCTATCTTTAAATCTCCGCCTATGACGGACTCCCATTCGAGTGGGTTAGAACCGTCCTTTACCTCCTCCACCGTGAGTGCCCAGTGGAAGTTCAGACCCATGGTGTCCAGATCATCCGAAAACACCTCAAACTGAATACCTACATCTGCCCAGATGGTGTCCGCTGGTATATCTACGGTGATGTCTATATCGTAGTTAAGAACGTCGAAATCGTGCCCCTCATCCCAGTAATCGCCTGGCATCATAATTCTCTGGCTAACCTTCTCCTGCTTGTGAAGGAGCATATGCTGCTCCACCGTTGGAAGCGGCACGGCAGCCGCTAAAAACATAAGCAAATACATCTTATTCCTTCCTTTCGTTGGAATGCTCCATTGCCTTAGTTTAACTGAGTGATTATAATTGTCAAGGTAACAAAGGTGGAGGGCCGACCTGATACCCAAAGGGGCACGCTGAGGTCGGCCCCTACGATTTTAAGCTGCGATCTTTTCGCTTCTAGCGAAAAGGAACACTTAACTATTCCTCTTTATACTCAGGTATATAACCTTCCTTCATGAGAAGCTGGACCGAGTCGCGGGCGTTTTTTATGATCTTTTCCGCGTTCTTCATGATGTCGTCGTAGGTGAGGTTGGTGATTCCGGCAACGCCTTCTTTTATGGCCTGCATACCGACGGCGGCAGCTTCGCGGGGGAAGACTTCCCACTCCTCCATGGATGGGATGATGTAGTCCTCCGTAAGACCTTTGTCCTCGGCGACCTTTGCAAGTTCCTTGGCTGCGGCGATGCACATGCCATCGGTGATGGTTCTGGCGCGCACGTCAAGGGTTCCGCGGAAGATGCCGGGGAAGCCAAGCGAGTTGTTGACCTGATTTGGGAAATCGGAACGTCCGGTTGCGACCACTCGAGCACCCGCTTCCTTTGCCTCCCATGGCCAGATCTCAGGCACCGGGTTGGCACAGGGAAATACGATCGGGTCTGCGGCCATGCCCTTGATCCACTCTGGCAATATGACGCCGGGACCGGGCTTGGATGCAGCAACCACCGCATCGGCGCCGCGCATGGCATCTGCAATACCCCCCTTGACTTGCTCGCGGTTGGTGATCTGAGCAAGCTCCCACTTCTGTTTGTACTTTTCTGCAAGGTCGGTGCGATCCTTGTGAATGATTCCCTTGGAGTCTACAAGGATGATATTCTCCGGGTTGAATCCACCGGCGATGCACACGTGTGCTGCACGGATGTTTGAAGCACCGGCGCCGATAAATGTCAGCTTAGTCTCCTCTATCTTCTTACCCACGAGTTTAAGGGCGTTGATAAGTCCGGCGTAGATGATCGCCGCGGTCCCTTGCTGGTCGTCGTGCCACACAGGGATGCGGGCGCGCTTTCTGAGCTCATCCAGAACGTCGAAACACTTGGGCTGGGAGATATCCTCCAGGTTGATACCGCCGAATGAGGGTTGAATTAAAAGGACGGTCTCGATGATCTTGTCCGGGTCCTTGGTATCAAGACAGATGGGGAAGGCATCAACACCGCCCAGGTATTTGAAGAGAAGTCCTTTACCCTCCATCACCGGCAGCCCGGCCTCGGGGCCGATGTCACCCAGACCAAGCACCCGCGTGCCGTCCGAGACCACCGCCACCATGTTCCCCTTGTTGGTGTGTTCAAACACCTTTTCCGGGTGGTCGCGGATATCCAGACACGGCTTGGCCACGCCAGGCGTATACCAGATGGCGAAGTCGTCCATGTTACGCACGCAGCACTTGGCCATCACCTGCACCTTGCCCTGATAGAATGGGTGCATCTTCATCGCGTCCTTGCTCGGCTTCTCGGCCTTGGCAAGGAGTTCGTCGACGTTCTTTTGCTCCATTATCATGTCTCCTTTGGCTTTAGTTTAAATCTTTCTGGCAGCAGCTGGTTAAGTGAATACCAGCGCTGTTTGTCTTCAGTGAATAAAAGGATCGGTATGCCATCCGCAAATTCAGATATCACCGCAAGGCACGCCCCGCAGGGAACGGAAGGCTCTTCTGTAGGAGTATAGATAGCGATTGCAGCGATACTCCTCTCCCCTGCGCTAACTGCCGCAGCTACAGCCGCCCGCTCGGCACATATGGTAAGCCCGTAGGATGCGTTCTCCACGTTGGTGCCGGAATAGATGCGACCGCTTTCTGCTAAAACCGCTGCTCCCACGGGAAAGTTGGAGTAGGGGGAGTAGGAGTTCGCTGACGCGTCCCTTGCTGTTTGCTTGAGGTTCTCAACTACCTGCTCAGGAAGCAACGATTTCCCCGCCGATTGGGCTTGTGGTTACTATCGGTTTGGGAGTCCGGCAACATATTGTCAAGAAGATACGCCAATTCCTTACATTGTCAAGCAATTTCACCCCACGCGAATACAAGGTATTCGAGCGGGGACCCCGGGATAAATGCTCCTTTTGACCAGAGGTCAAAAGATCGCAGAGAAAAACGTAGGGGCCGACTTTGGCGTTTCTAAACGCCGCTTCGCGTAAGTCGGCACGCTTACTATCTTATGAGAACAACCTTCTGTGTTTTGGATGACGCCCCAGCCTCAACCCTGGCGAAATACACTCCTGCGGGGAGGTGGGAGGAGGGCGTGGAGGGCGTCCAGATGCCCTTGCCCTGGATGGTCTCGGTAAGCACGCGGCGGCCGTCGGCGGAGTAGAGGGTAAGCTGCGCCTCGCCCGTAACACTCCCGGACACGTCGTATGAGAGCCGGTTGAGGGAGGCTTCAAGATGGATGGGCGATGAGGTCTGGACAGGAGATTCAACCACCCCTATCCCCATGTCCCAGTCGGAGATCATGGCCCAGGCCTCACAGGTGCTATCGGGCGCGGAGTGGGGATATACCCACACGATTCGGTCGTCGCACACTCCTACTACAGATATAAAACAAGCCTTAAATGCGGTATCTATTCCGAAAGGCGCCGTATACTCGAAAATGTTAGTCAGCCGCCAAACCTCCTTGTCTCGAATCTCTCCGATTATGCCACCCGGGCGGAACCACCAGCAGTCTGGTTCTTCGTGTAACTTACTATATCGAAGATGCGTCTCTGCAAACCGCTCATCAGAGGAAAGGGCAACTGAGAACCTCTTTTCCCAGGTTGGGCATACGTGAGCATCAGTCACCACCAGGCGGGGGGGATAGGACGCCAACCCGCGATGGGCGAACACTCGAGCCTCCAAAAAACCTCCGTAATACTTCCAGAATGCCCTGAAAAATGCCACGAAACGGTCATTATCGAGCCAAAAGAGCTGGGGCTCCCCCCCGCCGTCTTCCCGTTCATCCAACAGATGTCCCCTTGGTCTCCAAGACAGAATAGGTTCATCTGCGGCATCGAACACCTGGAACCGCTGATACGTCGAGTCCGGGTCCCCCCAAATCTCATTGCGCCAGGTTACCACTACGTCGCCTGCATCGTTCAGCGCCACCCTGGGATAGTAGGAATATACACACTCCGCATCACAAGTCAAAAAGGCCTGGTCTTCAGGATAACCATCCAAATCAAAACGCCCGACCCACACGTAGTTCAAAGTGGGGGGACCAGACTCTATCTCACACCAGGTCACTACGAACTCCTCATTATTGTTGAGGCTCAGGTCAAATGGGTTCCGTCTATTCGTGTGCTTACCTAAGAGTACGCTGGCAACCAAGTTGTGCGCAGAGCCAACAGGGCTGCCGTCAGGGGCAAAGCGCTGAAAACGCACATACCAGGCATACCAAAGCTCATCCTCCCTCCAGATCGGCTTATCTGCCCAAAGCAGGATAGTGTTGCCTGCGGTGTCCATCTCAAGGCAAGGGTGCCAAATCCACGAGGTGTCCGCAAGCTTTGTAAGCTTATAAGCATCGGTCATTGGATTTCCGGTGCTGTCAAAGAAGCGAATAAAAAGCTCCCGCTCCACATAGAGATTGAAGGGATCGCCGGTGGCTATGCAGTCTATCCATGCTACGGCAAAGCGGCCGTCTGAGGCCATGGCCGCACAACCGTATACCTGCTGGTGGCCGGGCTGGTGGTCTGCTACCTGAAACGGCTCCACAAGAACACCACCGCACAAGGTTAAAGCCAAAAGGCTTATATTGAGCATGATTACCTCCTTTGAGTTATTATAAGCAGGTTTTCCGGCAATGTCAAGGTCAAAAAGAGGAGGGGCAAAGCCCCTCCTCCAATCGTTCAGGTTACTTACTCCTCGTAGAGTATCCGGTCGCCTGCACTGCCGCCCGCTCCTCCTGTAATGCCCGGCGGGTCACTGTTGCTTAAAACCCAGTGTGCGCTATAGATAGGTGGCCTGCCCCCATAGTTGAAGTACATGTCGTCGTATTCGTCTCCCGTATTCCAGGTGCCTTCGACGGACTTGAACTCCACATCGGGTAGCCCGGGGATCGTGAGAATCGCCGAACCTAACCATTCACCGTCATAGGCTTCCTTTTGGCCGCTTTGGCCTGTGTATTTCCAGCCGGTGGCTCCAGTCGGCCAAAGCCTAATGTAGTAGCCACTTGAGGCGCAGGTGAAGGTGGAAAGAGTTACAGCGGTGATACAAAACTCATCGATGGATCCATTGGTGACGTCATCAAGCATGCCTGAACCAGAGGTATAGTTAAAGGTGTTGCCGTCGTAGGTGAGGTATCCTGAGTTGAACCATCCGTCCCAGGTTTCGTAGTAACCGTATGCGCTAGTAGCGCCTGCGAGCATCACCGCAACCGCGGCGATGAGCAGGAGAGTCTTTTTAGACATTGTGTCCTCCTTGGTTTGATTTTTTCACGAAGATGCCTTATGCACCCCCGGATACCTTATTATAGCCCCCCCCCCCGATGTCAAGCATTTTAGACATAACTAAATTAAATAGTATCACCGATTGAACTGAAACCGGCGGCGGTATAGGTCTAACCTGTCGCACAGACTGTGTTTTGTTGACAATCGGGGAATTATTCAGTAAGCTCCGGCGATGAGGCGGATGGTTTCTCTAATCCTTGCTCTAGGATGTTTTTTGGCTCTCTCCGCCTTCTCCTATGAGGGGCCGGTGCAGGTTGTGCGCTTCAGTGACGATGAGCCGAACGGGCTTGGTTTCATTCGCGAGGGAGCAGGGCACGGGCCATTGAGGCTTCTTGCCTGTGATAGTCTCCTCTATCTCTTGGCTCGACTAGATCACTGTGCCTATACCTTCGATCGTCGAGGCAGGCTCATTGATTCTCTGCGTCTTGATTTCTGCCCGGCGGATATGGCCTGCGACGACGAGGGTCGTCTTCACATCCTCCAGTATAGGGTGCAGCCCCAGTTCATAGCTGTCTACGAAAGGGGTAGGGAGGTCCAGCGTCGCGAGTTCGATATCCCGGGGAATCGGCTCATAACCGAGATATGTTTTTCCCCCACCGCCGAGCGGTTGCTGCTTGCAGGCGGTTACACCTACCGGCTTGTGCCCGGGCAGGAACGGGACATACTCTTTGCCGCGGGTGAGAGACCGGGTCGTTTTCATCTCACAGATACCCACATAAGGCGCATCCAGGATACCTGGGAGGTCGAGTTTACAGCAAAGACCTCCTCTGGGGTGGTAGGGCCGGTTCGTCTTGAACCTCTGGAGCGGGAGCTTTTCCAGTTCCATACCGACGATCGAGCGGGCCGAATATACATCCTCGGCACCTCTATCCAGACCGATGAGGAGGGGAAAAGCTACATCGCCCGAAGAATGCTCGTGCTGAAGGATGGCAAGCCTCTTACAGAGCTGCGCGGCATTGAGCCGGGACACTCGTCCTACGACTACGCCAACCGCGACATAGCAGTTGCCCCTAATGGCGACCTCTACCTGTGGATGACCCACTTCTCGGAAGGGTTCTCCGAGATACTTTACTTCAAAGCCCGCCCAATAACCTCTCTCAGGAACTAAAAGCTCCCCTGAGGGAGGCTGGTGTTACGGGTGTTACGGGTTGACAATCCTTGACCTGAGGTTATTCTCAGAGTGATGAAGAATATTCTTCCTCTGATCCTTTTTGCATCATCCCTTTTGGCTCTGTCCTACGAAGAGCCTGAGGTCGTGGTGGAGCTGGCAAAAGGCTCGGGCAATTACGAGGTTGGGCTTGCGGAAGAGGATGTAGCGATAGGCCCTTACCGGTTGGTGGCCTTAGACTCTACCCTGTATCTCCTTGACCAGCTCAACAAACGCGTGCTTTGCTATGATACATCCGGCTCGTTTGTCCGCGAGATAAAGACGGCATTCCGTCCTTTTGACATGGCAGTAGACCGTTCCGGACGTATCTATCTTTTAGAGAACCGCACCCAGCCCGCGCAGGTGGCGATCCTCAAGGACGGCAAGGAGATTGAGCGAATCAACATCAAGTATGATGCCAAGCACCCCATCACCGCCCTGGTTGCTCATCCTGGAGACAGCTTGTTGTTCTTATCGGGGAGCGACCTTTTACAGCCGGTTCCGGAATCTGCCGGTATCCTTAACTACAGCCCCTCCCGCAAGAGTTATCGCTTAAAGGAGGTGGAGCTGGAATCCCTTCAGGTTTTAGAAGCCAGTGGGTTAAGACCTCTGGGCATCGTGACCCGGTTTGAAGGCCGCACCACCGAGATCCTTTTATGTTACGGCGACGGTCGGCTATGGGTAGGCACCGAGACCTATATCCAGGACAAATCCGGTTCGTTCAGCATGCGCGAGGTGATAGTTCTCGATGAATCCGCAGAAGATGAAGTTTATCTGCCCATCCCCTCAAGCTACTTCTCCTACGATGTGGGCTGGCGCAACGTGTCAGTGGATTCGCAGGGCAATATCTACGTGTTCACCTCAACCTCCGAGGGCAAGGCTTCAATACTGAGATGGCGTCCCTCCCCGTAACACCCGTACCCCTCCGGGGCAGAGCCTGCCCCTTGAAGTATTTTATACTTCATAGGGTATTCTCATAATTATTCGGAGCTTACGCTCCGCCCACAAGGAGATAACACCCGTAACACTCCTTCGTTTGATTCTGCTCGTTCTGGGCGGGTTGACTTCGATAAAGGCAGTTACCCGCAAGGAGATACTGGCTAGGGCGCAAAGCTTTGCCGAACTCACCTGGTTTGCGGACTCGGCGAACACCGTGGCCTGGGAGGAGATGTATGAGCGCTACGGGTGCGAGGAGCATCTTACATCAGACTGGGACGCTTGCGAGACCTATCAGGACATGGCCTACGGTTTCGGGCAAAACGACGATACCGTCACCTATATCGAAAAACTTGATGACAGCTTGGCTGCCTGGTTTGGTGAGTCCACCGCACGAACTGCACCGGTCTTTACAATAAATACTATCCTCCTACCCTCGGTAAAAAGGAGCATCTAATTCGGTGTCTCCACACGGTTGCGTAGCAAGCGTGTGGGGTGATAAGTTGACAACCTCAACATAGAGCGTAGAATCTGTTTACACATCACGGAGGAATATTTGGATCTATTCAAGAAATGCGAGGACTACTATCCCATAGTAGCGCGTGTGAAGAATGAGGGTTACTACCCATACTTCATTCCTATAGATTCTCAGCCCGACCACAACGTAGTTATTGACGGCAAACGTATGATAATGCTCGGCTCAAACAACTATCTGGGGCTTACCGCTGATCCCCGGGTCAAGGAGGCGGCAATCCGCGCCACCGAGAAGTACGGCACCGGATGCACCGGCTCGCGGTTCCTCAACGGAACCCTGGACATACACATCGAGCTTGAAGAAAAGCTCGCCAGGTTTGTTCATAAAGAAGACTGCATCTGCTTCTCCACCGGCTACCAGACCAATCTGGGCTCCATCTCCGCCCTGGTGCATAAGGGGGATTACGTGGTGACCGACAAGCTTGATCATGCCTCCATCATAGACGGGGCATTCCTCTCCCGTGGCGCGATGAAGCGGTTTGTGCACAACGACATGGATTCGTTACAGCATGTCCTGGCCTCTCTTCCCGCTGATGCGGGCAAGCTGGTTGTTGTTGACGGGTTGTTCTCGATGCAGGGAGACATCGCCCCTCTGCCTGAGCTGGTGCCTTTATGCAAGCGCTACGGTGCTCGGATTATGGTGGATGAGGCGCACTCGGCAGGGGTGATGGGTTCAACTGGCGCTGGCGTTACCGAGCACTTCTCTCTCTCAGAGGAAGTAGACCTTGTTATGGGGACATTCTCCAAGTCGTTTGCCTCGCTTGGCGGCTTTATCGCCGGCGAGAGGAAGGTTATTACCTTCATCCGACACAACGCTCGTTCGCTTATCTTCTCTGCTTCAATGACTCCGGCATCGGTGGCCTCGGCATTGGCCGCGCTCGAGATCATAATAGCAGAACCACAGCGCCGCGAGCAGCTCTGGCGCAACACCCGAATGATGCTTGAGGGCCTGCCCAAGCTGGGCTTTGATATCGGCACATCCGAGTCTCCGGTTATCCCCCTTCACATAGGCGACGACATGAAAACCCTTTTCTTCTGGAAGGAACTCCACCATGCGGGCGTATTTGTTAACCCGGTTCTGCCGCCTGGGGTACCTCCCGCCCGCTGTCTTATCCGCACAAGCTACATGGCTACTCACACCGAGGAGGAGCTGCGCCGGGCACTTGAGATATTCCAAAAGGTGGGCGTAGAGACAGGAGTGCTATGATTAAGATACGACGTGTTCGCGGCAAAAGAGATCTGCGTAGATTCATAAAGATGGCCTGGTCGCTCTACAAAGGCAACCAGCACTGGGTACCGCCTCTGATCTCCGATATGGAACAGATGCTTACCCCTGGCCGTAACCCTTTCTGGGAGAACGCCGAGCGCCAGCTTTTCCTCGCTCTGAAAGATGAGAAGATAGTGGGTCGGATCGCCGCCATCGTATCCTTCAATCACAACAAGCTTTATAACGAGAAGACCGGATTCTTCGGGTTCTACGAGTCTGCGGATGACCAGGATGTCGCCCATGCCCTGTATGAGGCGGCCGAAGAGTGGCTGGCCTCCCTGCAGATGACGCACATGCGTGGGCCCATGAACCCCAACATCAACGAGGAGATAGGGTTCGTTGTGGATGGGTTCGACGAGGACCCGTTCGTGATGATGCCCTACACCCTGCCCTACTATCCCAAACTGGCCGAGAAAGAAGGTCTTGCCAAGATCAAGGACGTCTACTCCTACTGGGCACCGACCGCTGCCGGGATGCCTGAAAAGGTGGAACGGATTGTAAAAACGATCAAGAAGCGCTATAAGATAACCCTTCGGCCTGCCGATATGAAGAATATTGAGGCTGAAACCGCGCTTATAAAAGAGGTACACGACGAGGCGTGGAGCCAGAACTGGGGCGCGGTTCCCTTTACAGACGCAGAGTTCGATTTGATAGTCAAAAAGCTCAAGCCCGTTGTTATTCCGGACTTCGTGCCCATAGTTGAGCTTGACGGCAAGGTGGTGGCGATGGCCGTTGCCACACCCGACGCTAACCAGATACTGCGCTACGCCAACGGCAGGCTGTTCCCGTTCGGGTTCATCAAGGTGTTACTTAACCAGCATAAGGTGAATCGGGTTAGGATCATGATCCTCGGGGTTCTGTCTGCCTACCGCCGCTACGGTTTTGACGCGCTTCTGTACTACGAGCTGTTCAAGGCGGCCCAGAAACATGGATTCGTTGGCGGCGAGTTCAGCTGGATTTTAGAGGATAACGTGAAGATGATTAACCTCATCGAGAGCTGGGGCGGCAAGATAACCAAAACCTACCGCGTATACCAGAAGCCGATCAAACCGGTGGATAAGTCCAAGAGAAAGTGGGACTACCTATTTTGATACCCCACGAAAGTTACGAAGTAACTTCGTACCCAAAGGACGGGCACAAGCGGGGACCCCGATTATAAATGCTCCTTTTCTCCTCCGGAGAAAAGATCGCAGTAAATAAGGGGTATATGGACTCTGAGGAGAGATATTTTACGGGGTGTATAATCCCCTCCCCCTTGATGGAGGGACACCGCACCAAAGGAGCGGTGAGGTGGTGGTGGTTCCTTGTCTCCCCCTCCACTTAATCCCCTCCCACCAGGGGAGGGGAAACCACATTGTCTTCTCCCCCTTGATCGGGGACGAAGTGCCACCGCTTGCACTACCGTCTAGTGTCGGGGAGAATTAAAGAGGGGGTGATTAATCCAGCACCCCAGCTTTGCGGGGAGCCCGTAGGTCCTCTCTGAAGCCGCGGTCTTAAGCTATTCTTGTCAGCTCTACAAGTTACTCTCGGAGGCCCTAGATGTTCAGCCGGTCGGAGTAGGCACCCAGGATGGGTACACGCCAGAGATCGCCGTTTGCCGCTCTGATTGCAGCGAATACCGATAAGCCGATGTAGAGAAGATACAGAGCCCCCTCCAGGAAATTGAAGACCGTTTTGATCGGGACAATCCAGCCGAGAAGGAGATTCAGGATCCGGAATGCAAGCACGGTCAACGCAGCTGCTGCGAAGATCACAAGGGCCTGACGACCATGGTGCTTGGCCAAGGTGCTGTCCCCTGAAAGGAAAAGGGGGATAAAGAACAGAGGCGGTATGTAGCCTATCGCGGCCAGTACATTCTTATTCTCACTCATACTGTATTAATTCTATCACAAAGTCCGTCGATGTCAACCTTATAACACCCCGTACCCCTTCGGGGCATCTCCATAACTTCCTGGGGCTAACGCCCCTTAATCAAGGACATAACACCCCGTACCCCTTCTCCTTTTGCTCTCCGGGCAGAAGATCACAGGGAGTGAAGATTTATTCCGCATGGTGTGTTACGGGTTGACATTCTGTCCCCTTTGGTTATCTTTATGGGATCATGAGCCGTGAACTTGACCGAAAGTTGCTTGCCCGTCTGGACGATATGGCCCCCGCGCTGGTCCGTAGTTTCCGCATTCTCGATCCACGCGGGCCTGCAGGGCTGGATATCACATTGAATCAATACTTTGTGCTTTCACTTTTGGCCCGCAAGGAGAGCTTTGGTATGGGTGAGCTGGCGCGACAGATGGGAACATCCTCAGGCAACATGACCGCGATGGTCGACAGGCTCCTACGCTCCGGCTTGGTAGACAGACAACGTTCCGAGAAGGACAGAAGGGTGGTGACCGTAAAGCTCTCCCATACGGGCCGGGAGCTGGCCGGGCGTGTGCAGCGCGTAACCAAGGCAGGGATGCGCCGCATCATGCGTCGGATACCGGATGAGCAGAAGGTGGCCTTTTTCGATACCCTTTCTGCGATAGTTGCCGTCCTTGCAGAAGGTCGTCGGCCTCGCAGACGCTTAAGGCCTATCCGGAAGACATTAAAGAAGGCAAAACGTCAGGGGCAGTGAGCGAAAGGTCGCAGGAAGAACAACTGCCTGGGTTGATTAAGGATATTACCGTCGTCCTGAATTGATAAGGCGGCGCTTGACAACTCAAG
Source organism: Candidatus Stahliibacteriota bacterium (assembly GCA_004375895.1). Classification (GTDB taxonomy): domain Bacteria; phylum Hydrothermota; class Tepidihabitantia; order B3-TA06; family B3-TA06; genus B3-TA06. The sequence goes on along the minus strand of SOJW01000048.1, from coordinate 13,064 downwards.
GAGTAGGTATAAGGTTCTCCATAGACTAAGGAGGAATACGATGAAAATCAATCGGTTTTTGAATAGAACCAGGCTTGCATCCTTCCCCCTGATTACGTGTTTGTTCGCATTGTTTTGCGTCTCAAAGGCTTCGGGAAGCGAAAAGGAAACTTCGTTCTGGCGCCTTTGTCTGAAGGGCAACTACTCGGCGGCGGCTACAGTTGGAACAGAGTTAGGTGCGAAGATACCCCCCTACTACGTCTTGGCAGCAGTTTGTTATCAAAACATGGGGAATTATTATAAGGAATCTTTGATGCAGCACCAGTATTCAAAGTGTGCAGTAGAGATCTCCAAACTGGCGGATATACTTGACATTCAGGAGGAAACCAATAAGGACAACTCCCAGATTTATTTTATCAGGGGGGTTCTCGCAGGCATGTATTCAGGCAGCTCGTCTGAAACCCCTCGTTACTACTTTGAGAAGTCTATAGAACTGGATGGGAAGAACCCGTATCCGCTAAACTACCTGGCCATGGTGGATATTGCAGAGGGCAGGTTTGAGGATGGCGCGGCGAACGCAGAGAAGGCAATCGAGCTTAAGCCTGACTATGCCCCTGCCTATGTCAATTTGGCTGGTGCTTACTGGAGGATGGAGAAGAAGGATAGTGCTGTCTGGGTGCTCATTGAATGTATGCAGAGGTGTTCTTCGGTTCCGGATAAGGCTTACCAGAGTTTGGTCAATATTATAAGCGAAGAGGTAATTGTGACCAACTATGCCAATGGGCAGGTTTACATGCTTTCTGTTCCAGGTATAACGGATTATGATCTGCGTTCGGAGATTATAGATTCGCTCAAGAAGAACCCTAAGAACTACCTTGAGTTGGCGGAATTCTACCTTGGATACGAAAACACCATCGATCCCTCCGCGTTTCTTAACGCCATTGAACCGCCTGCGGAACTGGAAAATCTCTACAACTATCTCTGCGCCCGGGTTTGTTACCTGGGAGGGAATAACGAGGGCTTTGATGAGCTGGCAGGCGGTCTCTTGAGGAACCGGTGGGACGATTACCGCAGATTGCTTGAGATTGGCAATATCTATTATGAGATTGGGCATTGGGATGATGCTGTTGAGTTCTACGAAGCCGGGTTCAAGCATGTTGACCCCATAGATTCCTGGTATAAGCTAAAGTTTGTCTCCAACATAGGCACGTGCTTTCTGCAAAAAGGGGAGTACGAAAAGGCCGAAGAGTACATGCTTAAAGCTCTGAAACTGTATCCTGATGACGTTATGACCCTTATGAATCTGGGGATAGTTTACTACAAGCTTGATGATTATGAGAATTCACGCAGGATGTTTGGGAAGGCCAGTAAATGCGAGACTACCCCTGAGCAGGATGAGATAATAGAACGTTATCTGAATGAAAAGCTCAAGTAGATACGGTAGCCCTGCCGCAATTTCCGGGGCGCACGTTGCGGTTGACATCCGGATGACGTCCCTTGTCCTTGGATTATGAAGTGGCCGATAATCGCGCTTCTGGTGATGACCGGGCTCTTGTGGATCACGATCTTTATGCTCCTGGTTATCTGGATACTTCTGCGTGCGGGCAAGATACTTGACGAGCTCTTCTCGTATCTTGATGCCCCCGGGCTGGCGCGGGCCCAAAAGAGGAGTTTATGGTTTCTTCTCCCCCTTGGAGCTATGCTTGCTGCAGGGGTTGTTCTCATCGTTCTCGATAACGCACTTTTCTGGTTGCTTTTGGGGGTGCTTCTGGTAAGTGCTTCTATCTCAGGTGCGGCCGCTTTGCTCCTACTGGCCGAAGTCTGCGGCCGTGCCGGGGCAAAATCCAGCGAGAAATGATGGCATACATCCTTCCCTTTTTAATCGCGCTTGGCACGGTGGCCATATTCAGCCTTTTTGCCTTTCTTGCCACACTTTACCGCGAGTATCGCTGGTCCAGGCTCCTCATGTGGGTGGGGCTATTGTTTCTTCTCGGCGGCTGTTATCTTTTCGGGGTAAACGTTATCCGCCTGCCCCAGCTCTGGATAATCATAGCCTCCCTATTCTTCGCTGTGCTTTTCGGTATCTCGGCAGGCTACTTTATCCGACGAAGCCGTCGGGCACATAGGTGATCTTTTTTGTCCAGAAGAGCAGGGGAGGCGTTCTTCTTTCACCTGATCTCTCTTGTCGGTGATTTTTTGTATCGTGTTTATCTTGGTTAGAAGACCCTGAGCCGTTTTATTCTGTGTTGCGGGATTTACCTCCTAGCTCCGCCGCATGGCGCTGTGGAGCTCGCGCTCAGCACGAAGGCTCAGGGTCCCCAGGAGGATAAGTGTCCCGATACTCAAAACTGCCCCGGGCAGAAAGAGGATCAATACCGGCATGAGCGTGTTCTGATAGAGCAGGAGGGCCAAAAGGATCAATATCACCCAGGCTACTATCTGGACTATGCCCGCGGCAAAGCGACGGCCCGGGCGCAAGAGAACCGCGCTTGAGACAACCGAGATGGCGGCACACGCTCCAAGGAGGATGCCGGTTGTAAGAAATGCCTGTGTGAAGAGAAAGGCTGAAAGCAGGATAAGCCCGACCCAGATCAACGTGTTGATTATGAAGTAGAGGTTATGCCAGTGCTTTTTGGCCGAGAACTTCTGCATTACTTAAATGACGAAGCGAGGGAAGATGACTTCCCTCGCTTCAACCTTCTTTAACTCCGATCTAATCAACAACGACGATCTTCCTGGAAAGGGTCTTTGTTTGCCTCTCAAGGCGCACGAAGTAGATGCCCGCAGAAACGAGTTGCCCTTTTTCGTCGCGGCCGTCCCACGCGAGGCGGTGTCTTCCGGCCTTTTGCATCCCTTCATCCAGGACCTTCACCGTTCGGCCCGTAACATCGTAGCAGGCAAGGGTAATTCGTTCATTCGCAGGCAGGCTATAGTCTATCCTGAAGCCCTGGGACGCAGGTGAGACCTCAAACTCAAGTTCATACGTCTCTGTTCGTTCCTGGATGGCCACAGGCCCGAGATGGGCAAAAAGTGTGTCATTTTCAGGCACCACGTCTTCTGCAAACTCGGTAATGACCCATAAGGTTTCGCCCGGGCAGCAGTACATCCCGCCGAAGAACAGTATAGACGAGTCACCCGGAGCAACGTCTTCGGCCATCAGGGTGTTGTCGAATCTATTTATTCCGAGGCTGTCGAGCAGGCAGTGAACCGGGAATGTCTCGGCGGCGTTGCCCAGGTTGCGGACCTGCACGATTAAAGTCCTTGTGTCGCAACGGGTTACGTCTTCCGGCAGGGGTGAGATTATTCTCTCTGGTGCCACATCACCTTCGCTTGGATAGCTGATTGCGACCTCCTCAAGCCTGGGGGCCTGCAGGAAGTCGGTGGTGAAGATCCCCCGGTAGCGGATATAGCGTGATGCCAGGCTGTCCGGCAGGGTATCCCCGTCAGCTACCTGGAGCCATTCGCTCCACGAGGTGTCGTGATCAGGGACGTTGCCCGTTTGAACCTCAAGGATGAAGCCCGATCCGAAGGGTACAACTGCGGTATAGAGAACGGAGTCCCACTCTACAGTATCTGCCGCGTCGTAGATCGAGGATACGTAGATCTCATCCCCGCTTCGATCGTAGGGGTTACCGGCGTCCGTTGTGGTGCTTATGTGCGCGCCGTGGGTGAGGAGGCTGTCGTAGGCTGTGAAGTCTGGCCCCAGATAGATGTAGGAGTAGGTGTCGAATGTGCTATCCTCTAGCCAGTTGCAGAAGCAGATGTCAAGTAGCCTGTCACCGTCAAAGTCACCTATTATATTACCCATAGCTGCGTGGGTCATAAGAGGTTCGGAAGGAATCATGCCGTAGTCAGGGCCGTAATAGACCAGCCCTGGAGGAACCAGGTTTGAGAAAACAATGTCCAGCTCGTCATCTCGGTTGAGATCGGCTACAGAGACGCCGCGGGATTCTGCAGTGAGGAGTCCAAGAACTGTCGTGTAGTCAGGACCGTAGGCGATGTAGGAGCTATCTCCCCAGGCGGAGAAGACGAGGTCCAATGTTTCGTCACCGTCGAGGTCGACCACTGTCACGTCGGTCAGCGAGTCGACGCCTGCGATTGTTTCGTTGGATGTAAAGTCCGGGCCGTAGTAGATGATTGCTTGAAGCCCGGCGAGGACGATGTCCGGATCCCCGTCCTTGTTCATATCGGCTATGGCGTTGCCGAAGTTGAAACCGCAGGCCAGGCTGTCGCGTTGAGCAGTACCCTGATAATAGATGTAGGCGTAGCCGCCCACAAGGTTCGAGAAGACGAGGTCAAGATATCCGTCCTTATCCAGGTCCGCTGCACTGACCGCCATCCCGCAGCGGGTAGGGAAGCTATCCACTTTGCTCCAACTCGGTCCGTAATACAGGTGTGAGTAGAGGTCGCCTGCGCCAGTTGAGTCGTCGAAGGCCGAAAGGACTACGTCGAGGTTGCCGTCGTTGTCATAGTCTACAATCAGGTTGCCTGAGCCGTTGTAGCTGAAGAGGGAATCTGCAAATGTGAGCTTGTCGTAGTGATAAGCATGGTATGCCGGTCCTGGATCCAGCGTATCCCTGCTGCGGTTGTTGGAGATCAAAAGATCCAGACTCCCGTCCTTATCGATATCCCGGAAGTGTATCATCTGGACAGCACCGTCTCCGGCTATGCCTGTGTCGGCCGCGTAAAGTGTGACGTTATAGGAGCCATCTGCGAAGTCCTCCTGGGTGGTTTCTACCCACCAGTTGGCTGCGGCCAAGGGCAGGACTGCAATCAGAATAAGGCCTGGGATGAGGATAGAAAAAACCTTCATTCTACCTCCTTTTTATTTATAAAGCTTCTCTCGATGTTGCTTGCTGAAGTATGCTAAGCAAAGTTTTGAAATTGTCAAGGGGTGAGTTCCTTCCTGAGCCTTATCGCAAGTTCTCGAGCCTCCTTAGACTTGCAGATGGTTGATTTAGCCTTCTCAACAAGATCCCCTACATGGGGATTGAGGAGCTCGGGCACCGCATCCTCTGCAATGATCACGTTGGGCAGGGCGAAGTGTTTGACTCGTGCAAGCATTCGTATGAGTGCTACCTCCAACCTGGGCAGCGAATAGAATACGACCTGCGGCGTTCCCAGGAGCGCGGTTTCAAGAGAGGCCGTGCCCGATGCCACTACCGCAAGGTCAGCCCCTGCCAGCGCTCGGTAACGCGTGCTGCCTCCTGCTGCTTTGTCGTAGCCTTCCAAAAGGAAGGAAGCGTCTTTTGCTTCACCCTCTGTAAGGAAGAGCCATATAGCCCTGTCCTTTGGGTAGAGCTGCTTCCAGGCGTCCCTGAATCCTTTGAGCAGCGTCTTGTGTCTTGACTGTTCAGACGGCCTGCTGCCCGCAAGCAGGGCTATACTCCTCGAGGCCTTTGAGGTTTTTCTTTTCACATCGAAGTAGGGGGTAAGATGTTCGACCAAGGGGTTGCCTGCAAAGTGTGCCGGGAGTCTAAGGGAGCCCAGGAAAGCGGCCTCCCTTGGATAAAGGCAAAGAAGGGCGTCGTAGCCTTTACGCAGGAGTGTTGCGCGGAACCGGCCCCATGCCCACAGCTGCGGCGGGGCGAAGAACACTCGGCGCATACCTTTCATGTCCATAAGCCTTAATCCAAGGATCGTGTTCGGCTCGGACCAGGCCACCGCGAGGAACACATCCGGTTTCACCCTGCGCACCTCCCGTTCTATACGCTTCATCCTTACCAGAGCCTCCCCCGCGCCTTCTATCCCTGCTGCAAATCCCACAGGGGCATCGCTTTCTTGGAGTGCAGCCGGCCAGATGATCTGGGCCCCTGCTTTCTTGAGTTCTTGGCTTATAAGCCCGGCGTAGAGCGCCCCGGAGCGCTCCGCAGTAGATATGTATACTCTCAGAGCCTTCTCACTAATCCGATTTAGACGCCTTAAGCGGCTCGAATGTGGCAAGGATCACCTCAAGCTGGTTCAGCCAGAAGACCTTCTTGGTAGGAGGAGCGGGGTAGAAGAGCATGGCGTCTATCATCCAGAAGCGGCCGCCCTCGTTGAACGAGAAGCCAATCATCGGCCCACCCACTATCATAGAATCGTTCTGCCAGACCCCTTCGATGCGTATCGCCTCGCTAGCGCGGAAGTAGGACGGCCCGGCAGTTGTGAATGTTGAGTCCAGATAGTCTCCCTCGTAGAAGCGGGCGGTCAGGCTGTCGCGTAAGGAAAGCATCGCTTCGCGTGAAACCTCGGGCCTTTCTTTATCCTCCCAGTAGATGAAGATAGAGCGATCGGGTTCATGAGCGTGAACCCAGATGAAGTTGTGCTCAGCGAAGCGTTCATCCAGCAGCCACTCCTTCGGGACCTTGAGCTTGAAGCCGTAAGTCTCTATATCTTCAGAAAGCTCGGCGTCTTCGCCCTTGCCGTAGGTCATTGCCTGCAGGCGCTGTAGCAGTCGGTATTTGAATGTTTCGTGGATCTTTGAGCGGGCGGCCTTCAGTCCCAAGAGCATGCTCAACGTATCACGAGCCATGAAGACCAAAACGCTCTGGTTTTTTGCCCATACATCGTTGATTCGGTAGAGCGCGAAGGAGTCGTTTGCGGAAAGGTCAGGAAACAAACTGTTTATCAAGGAATCCGACTCGAATCCCACGATCAATATGCCGTGTTGGGTCAGTCGGTTGGCTATCTCGGCCGGTTCCATGTAGCGAACGATGAACTCCTTGGCGGGCTGCGGGGTGAATATCTGTTTTCCCAGAGCAAACGCCAGCTCCTGCTCGATCACCTCTTTATGCTCGGTAAAGACCAGCACGTCTCGCGCCCGGCCTACAGAGGAGGGTTTATAGTTACAGCCTGTCGCCAGGAGCGCAACTGCGGCTGTTGCTGCAAATCTTTTCATCAAGCCACCCCTAAGAGTTCCAAGCTTTGTGCGTGTCTGCGCCGGATGGTTGCCGAGACACGCGGATGTTTTTTAAGCTCTGGATCTTCCTTTAATATCTTGAAAGCATCCTTTTGTGCGGCCATAAGCAGATCCCGGTCTCGCAGTAAGTCAGCAATCCTCAGGTCTGGCAGCCCGTGCTGGCGCCTACCCATGATCTGACCAGGGCCGCGTATCCTTAAATCCTCCTCTGCAAGTGCGAACCCGTCCTCCGTGTTTGCGAAGAAGGTCAGGCGTTGGCTTGCCTCTGGCGAGAGCCCACGGGGCATCAGCAGCACGCAGCGGGAAGGCCTTTGGCCCCTGCCTATCCTTCCGCGAAGCTGGTGAAGCTGGGCAAGGCCGAAGCGCTCGGGATGCATTATGATCATGATGGTAGCCTGGGGCACGTCCACGCCCACCTCGATCACAGTGGTCGAGACAAGCACCTCGACTTCTCCCTTACGGAACCTGGACATGGCTAGCTGACGCTCCTGCGGTTTCATCCTGCCGTGCACCAGGGTCACCCTCTGATCGCCCAGTCTTTCCACCAGCTCGTCAAAGGTCTCCTTTGCCGAGGAGAGTTCAAGCTTCTCGGACTCCTCTATCAACGGGCAGACCACGTACGCTCGATCACCCTCCTTGAGTCTCTCTTCGAGCCATCTGTAAACCCCCTCCTTGCGGCCCTCGTAGGCAAGCTCGGTGGTTCGCTCGGCCCGGCCCTTGGGCTTCTGTTTTATAACAGATACGTCAAGGTCGCCGTAGTAGGAAAGGGTTAATGTCCTAGGGATCGGTGTTGCCGACATCACAAGTACGTGAGGCCTCACTTCGCTCTTGGAAGCGAGTGCCGCTCGCTGCATCACCCCGAAGCGGTGCTGCTCGTCCACGACAACCAGGGCCAGGTCTCTAAACTCAACGTTCTCCTCGATCAGCGCGTGAGTGCCGAACACCATATCCGCCTTGCCTCGGGCGATCATCTCGCGACGCTCCTCCTTCTCTTTGTTCTTCAAACTCCCGGTGAGCAGGAGCGGTCTTGCTCCAATGGCCTCAAGGGTTTTCTTCCATCCCTGGTAGTGCTGCTCGGCTAAAATCTCGGTGGGTGCCATCATCGCCGCCTGCCTGCCCGCATCGGCAGCCGCAAGCATCGCGCATAAAGCCACAACCGTTTTGCCTGACCCCACGTCGCCCTGCAGCAGGCGGTGCATGGGGTTCTTATCACAGATGTCAGCACCTATCTCGGCTATCACCTTCAGCTGGTCACGGGTCAGCTCGAACGGAAGCGCCTTGAGAAAACCCTTAGTCAACTTCCCTTCCGGGGCCAAAGGTTCGGCCTCGACCCCCTCCTCAAGGCTCCTGCGCCGCATCGCGATCAGAGCTTCGAAGTAGAACAGCTCCTCGTAGCGCAGCCTTGCAAGCCCCTTCTCGATCTCGGCCATCTCTCTGGGCCGATGCACGTACTGTAAAGCCTGCATGATGCCGGGGAGCTCGTGTCTCTGCATGATCTCCAGAGGAATCGTTTCCGGCAGCTCATCCAGCTCGTCCAGCACGCGGTTTGCGGCCCTGCGCACCTCCCATGCGGCAAGACCCTCGGTCAAAGGGTACACCGGAAAGATCGGCCTCTCGAAGAAATCCGGGTTCGCATCCAGCCGCTCGAAGAAGGGGTTCACCATCTGCATCTGATCGTAGAAGGTAACCTGGCCTGATACTAACAGCTTCTCCCCTGGTTTGAACTTGCCTCGCAGGTCAGGCCGGTTGAACCAGACCACGTACATCTGGGCGCTTTCGTCTGCCACAAGTATCTGCACCAGCGGCCCGCGCCTGCTTCTGCGAAAGGTCGAGCCCATAACCTTGACCACGAACGTTGCCTCCTGGCCGATCTGTGCCGACGCTATCGGTACCGGGTTGGAGCGGTCTATATATCTTGAAGGCAGATGGAACAAGAGATCCTCGACCGTGTTGATACCCAATTTCGACAACCGTGCCGCTCTCTTGGGTCCGATCCCTTTGAGGTACTGAACAGGTGTCTCAGGCTTCAACGTCGTATCCCCCCGATGAGACAGATAGGTGAATCATTCTTATGGTTGGCGATAAGCTTGGCTTCGGTGGCGAATATGATAAACGATTACGACCTTTGCCTTATCATTTACTTGATAAATCACTCTTTAGTCCCTAACGCGAATTCGATAGATTTGTTCCGCACTGCGAAGTTTTCGGTGGTGTGGTGGAAAGGGATTATCTCCAAGGGATTCAACCGCTTCGATTATTGGTGGAATATGCTGTGGGTCGATGTTCCTTAAGTCCTTTTCCGCTGAGTGCTTCCAGCGGATATTATAGGAGGCCATCCCTTTGCAGCTTCTTTTTAAGTTCCTCAAAGGACAGGGTCGGCTCATCCCTGCGTTCGGCAACCACTGCAAGATCATGTAAATCTTCCAGAAGTTCCTCATATTCCTTGAGGGGAATGATTACCGCTGTCCTTTGGCCCTTTTCATCTACTACGTACTTTTCCCGGCCTCGTTCCATATCTTTCCTCCTTCAGGAGACTTGTTTAGCCTTGTCCTTCTTACTATATTTACGTTCCGTGTAGTGTCAAGATGGCTGTTGAGTCACTTAGTCATCCCTCTGAGTGTATACTCCAAGAAGAGATCACTCAGGATTGCCAGTTTTCTTTGAGCTCGCGCCAGGTTTCGGCGAGAGCCTGAGAGATTACCTTAACGTCGGCTAAAACCGGCATGAAGTTGGTGTCGCCTGACCAGCGGGGCACCACGTGGAGGTGCAGGTGATCCTCGATGCCGGCGCCTGCCACCCTGCCGAAGTTGGTCCCCACGTTGAACCCGTCAGGATTGGCCGCCCGGCGAAGTGTGTCTATCGAGCGCTGGGTAAAACGCAAGAGCTCGGCTAAAGCGTCGTCTGAGAGCTCGGCCAGCTCTTTTGTGTGCTTGTAGGGCGTCACCATAAGGTGCCCGTTGTTGTATGGGAAGCGATTTAAGACCACGAACACGTGCTTTCCGCGGGCAAGCACCAGGTTTTTCTCGTCGTCCCCGGGCGGGGCGGAACCGATCTCACACAATACGCATCTATCCTTCCCTTCGTCAGATAACACTTCCCTGATGTAGGTCATTCGCCACGGTGCCCAGAGTTTTTTCATCACAAGCCTCCACTATCGATAGAATTGAAGTTCATACCGGAACCCTGGGATCACCTAATTGGAGAGACAAAGTTTCACCCCCTCTTTTATTCTCCCCCATCAAGGGGGAGAATATTGGGACGAGTTGCCGTTCATTTGGTGTCCACAGGGATTTCCACACAACTAGAGATACTACTTTTGCACAACACGCATTGAGTTCAGAACAGCGACAACTGTTCATGGTCCTTTTCATCTTCATCTTTCTTCTCGGCCTCTTCTTCCCTGGAGAATACGCTTACCGTGCCGAACACCCCGTCGTAGCCTTCTTCCACCTTGACCTGACCTTTCCGCATCCTGGCTATGCCTTGAGCGATCTCGCGCCCGGCCACCCGTGCTATCTCTTCGGTATCCGCCCACAGCAGGGCATTGAACTCGCCGTCTAGCTCCTGGCATACCCGTTCGTAGACGTGGCCTACCCCGGCGGTGTCCCGGCCAATGCCCTTGGCCTCGCCGATCAACTCAGCCAGAGGTATTATGGAGTAGTAGGGCAGTGCGCCCGTAGGATGGAAGCCTTCGGGCCGGTCGGCAAGCTCCTCCACCCTGTGCGCTACCCCCAGGGTCAGGGGCCTGCCGCAGCGGGGGCAGATATTTTTCTTGCCGATCGATTCGCGCGGCGAAAGCCTCACGTTGCAGTTGCGGTGCCCGTCGTAGTGGTACTTGCCCTCCTGGGGGAAAAACTCAATGGTGCCAAGCATCCGCGCAGGGTCTTTTTGTTTAAGGGCCTCCTTTATCTCAAAGAACGAAGGTTCGATATCGAATATATTTGCCTCTCGGCCCATACGGGCGGGCGAGTGCGCGTCGGAGTTGGAGACAAGGGTTATCCTGTCAAGTGCCGACAGCCGCCAGTTCATGGCCGGATCGGATGAAAGGCCGGTCTCGGCCGCGAAGATCTCCTTTGAATAGCGCCCGAAGCACTCCTCTAAGGAGTCGAACCCGGACTTGGAGCCGAAGAGCGAGAACCAGGGCGTCCAGATGTGGGCAGGAACAAGGAAGCTATCAGGGGAGAGCGAGAGCACCCCTTCAAGCATCGCCTCGGAGTCAAGGCCAAGGGTTGGACGCCCGTCCGAGGTAAGGCTGCCGAAGCGGCCAAGGAACTTCGAGATCTTTTCCACATCGTCGAAGGATGGAGCGAATATCACGTTGTGTATCCTGCGCAGCGCCCCCTTGCGGGTGTAAATGTTTGAAACCTCGCAGGTTAGAATAAATTTTACCCCTTCGTATTCATAGATCCCTGGCCCGGCCTCGATAAGATGCCGGTTAAGTTCGTCGAGCCAGCCAGGATGGGTAAAGTCCGCGGTTCCCAGAAGTCCTATACCCTTGAGTTTTGCCATCCGCGCCATCTCGGGGATGCGCATGTTCTTGCTGGTCGCGCGCGAAAAGCGCGAGTGAAGGTGAAGATCGGCCACTATCTTCATATTTTCTTCTCCGCGACGATCATTACCCGTGAGCTTATGTCCAGGAAGGAGTTGGTGGTCATGTGGGCGAAGATCTCTACCGTTGGGAATCCCGCTTCCCTGAGGAGTTCTTCGATCTTTTCCATGGGATAGGCGCGTTCCTGATGTACCTCCTCAACCCTCTTATAGAACTTTCCATCGCCCACGAAAAGCGTCAGGTAAAGCGTAGAGATATACTTGCTGGCGTCGTAGACCGCGCGCCACACCGAGTAGATGTTGTCTATCTCCCGAACCAGGGTATTCGTGCCCCAGACCTTTGCCAGCCCGTAGATGGTGTTCATGTCGAATACGAAGATGCCTTTTTCTGCCAGGGCCTCATAAACGCAGCGGAAGCACCTCTTGAGCGCGCGTTCCTCCGTAAGGTAATTGATGCTGTCGAAGTAGCAGGTGACCGCATCCACCGGATGAGAGAGCTTGAAGTTCTGCATGTCTGCCTTCATGATCTCGATCTTATGGGTCTTCTTTTTCTTTCTTAAGATCTCAAGCATCTCGCTTGAGAGATCGATTGCGGTCACCTCGAAACCCCGGCGAACAAGCTCAATGGTGGCCGAGCCGGTCCCACACGCTAAGTCCAGCACTCGCTTAGGCTTATGGTCGAAGTGCTTGAAGAGCTCAATGGTATAGTTTACCCACTCGGAGTAATCGATCCCCTTCATCAGGGTGTCGTAGTAGTCGGCGACTCTGCTGAAGGGATGCTTAGTCATCATGGTATCACCCCGGTTACGCCCGAGCAGTTGATGTGCACACGCTTCCAGCCCCGTCCGGTGGATGTCCTCACAAAGCCACCTATCTCCACGTGAAATTTGTCCACCGTTCCGTAGATCGTGTAGCGGCCTTCGTTCCAGGCAACCTCTTTGCGCTTGAGATTCAGGGCTACAATCAGCTCCACCTCATCGGGTAGGATGTGGTTGATGTCAGCGGGTGAGGGTAAGGGAACGGCCTTCTGAGAGTCCTTGCCCGCGTGAGAGTGAAACGTCCCCAGAATCTCCATCCCCTCGGCGAATCGGTTGATGATGCGGTTGATACGCGCGGTGCGGTTCTCGTCTATCCATGCGAAGTCGTCGGTGGACTCGATTGCCTGGAATGGGACGGCGTACTCGATTATGAATCTCGATTTGATGGGATAGCCCACGAGATAACCTACGGTCTCTTCGGGATATATCTCGGCAGCCGCTGAAACCATGGTCAAGCACGAAGGCAGGGAGAGGTAAACGTCAACCACGATGCAGTATATATGAGGAAGGAGGCTAAGTCAAGGATTTACCCCTAAAGGGATTTCAAATTTCACCGAAGGACGACGCTTGCGGAGTAGATTTTAAATCAGGCAGGGGCGATTCACGAATCGTCCTGATGACTCCCCCTCCTTGGTGGAGGGGGTTAGGGGGCGGGGAAGTCAAGTTGACAAAACGCACGTAAACGGTATGATGAGACATGAGTCCTTTTTGGGCTATCTTGACGGTTTTGGGAGGCATTGGCGCTGTCGTCGGTATTGGATGGCCTACATTCAACGTTGAAGTGCAACACATAGGTTAGCGACTTCGAGGGGTGTTTT